>JAQVUQ010000133.1 GCA_028699365.1 bacterium
CCACCCGGGCGGATGCCCTGGCCGATGCTGTTTCCAGCCGTCTTATCCGGGAACACCAGTTGTTCATGGCGCGACAGACGGCGGTGTCCGGAGTGATAGACGCTTATTTCAGCGCCGTGCTGGCGACGGAGGAGATCAAGGTCCAGGAGAGAGCCCTGGCCATTGCCCAGGAAGCGGCAGACGGTGCCCGGAAGAGGGCGGAAGCCGGTCTGGTGGCTGAAATCGAGGTTTCCAGAGCCGAGATCAGGGTGGCAAGAACCAAGGACGAATTGAACCGCAAGGTCCAGGGGGCCAGAACCGCTACCGATAAGCTTATGCTGGCTATCGGCGAAGGGCTGGGACGCAGCCCGGAATTGACGACCGCCGTGCCGGAGATAGCGGAGAGCTTTCCAGATGTGGATCAGGCTGTAATAATGGCCAGAGAGGGCAGCGTTCAACTCAAAATCTATGATCAGCGACTGCAGGACAACCGGAGAGACCTGGACATATCCATGGATAAGCTGAAGCCCTCTCTTGATGCCGTCGTAAGCTATAATTCAGGTAACGGCTCTTCAGCCGGATCCATATTTGACGATACTTCGCTGGTCGCAGGGCTGCAATTCTCCGTTCCTCTGGACAAAAGAATACTGCGTGAAGAGAAGGACGGCACAGCCAGAGATCTGAATCTGCTCAAGGAATTGCGAAGTTTCGAGGCGGATCAGGTGGCCGGTAACGTCAGGGCGGCTTATCGTGCCCGGGAGACGGCTGATAATACCTTGCGCATACTGGGACAGAACCTTGAAACCGCTCGTGAGAATCTGCGGCTGGCGCAGAGAATGGTCGAGGAAGGACTGTCGTCCAACAGAGATGTGCTGGAAGCCCAGGAAGCGCTGATGACGGTGGAAAGCGGTCTGCTTGCCGCCAGGCTCAACTTTTATCTGGCCGGCATAAACCTCAGAAAAGCCATGGGGGAAGATTTATTGAAATTGAAGACGGTGTTGCAATGAAAAGACAGATATTTACATGGGCCGCAAGGCTCCTGGTAGTAGCCTTGCTTGCCTTGGGCGGAGTCAGATGGGGTGTCCCGGCTTACAAGCAGTATTTCAAGCCCAAGAAGACGACTGTTTTCGTGCCGGTGACCACTGTCCGGGAAGGCGGTTTTACCGTCAGCTTTCACGAGATAGGCACTTTGATAGCCGAGAAATCGGTATTCGTCAGTTCCAGGATCAACGGCAAACTGATCACGCTGGTGGATGACGGCGGTATCGTCAAGGAGGGGGACCGGATAGCCCTTCTGGACGGCACCGATCTGGAAAAGGAGATGCGCAACAATAACCTGGCCTACCAGAACTCTCTGGCCGATATCGGACGGGCGCAGAACGAACTGGAGATATTCAAGGCTGCCAACCAGACAGAGGTAGATCAGGCTCAAGCCGAACTGGATTTCGACAAGACCGAACTGGAACGGGTCAAGAAGCAACTGGAAAAGAAGATACGCCTGTCCCAGGATAAGCTGGTTCCCAAATCCGAGGTCGAGGACGCCGAACTTCAGGTCAGGATCAAGGAACTGGACGTTCTCAAGGGAGAGAAAAACCTGGTCCTGAAGAAGCGGGAGATCATGGCCACGGAGAGGCAGAAGGCGGCCGATGTTCGCAACGTGGAATTTAAGTCGAATATCGCCAGGCTCAATTACGAGGATACCCTGGGCAAGTCCGAGAATACGGTCATCCTGGCTCCGGCTCCCGGACTGGTAGTCCTGTCCAAGACATACAGCCCGGACGGCCGCCGCAGGCTTCAGCCCGGTGACGATGTCAGGCCTAAACAGGTTATCTGCGAGATACCGGATATGAAGAGCATGCAGGTCAGGGTTCTGGTAGGAGAGACGGATGTATCCAGGGTCCATAACGACATGCCTGTCAGGATACGGCTCGAAGCCGATCCTGCCAAGCTCTTTCACGGCAAGGTGGTCAAGATTTCCAATCTGGCCTCCGAGGGCTCGGCCATGGATGCCAACTATACCCCCGGCAAGAAGATAGTCGAGGTTACGGTAGCTGTCAGGGAGACCGATCCCAAGATGCTGAAGCCCGGCATGACGGCCGACGTGGAGTTTATAAAAGAGGAGCTGAAAACAGCGGTTTTCGTTCCTCTGGAAGCGGTTACGGAAAAGGACGGCAAGACATGGGTCTATGTCAGGAAGAGCGGAAAATACAGGAAGACACAGATCAAGACCGGCTTGCATAACGATAATTTCGTAGCCGTGACCAAGGGCTTGCGCCCGGGTGACGTTGTGGCTCTGCGTAATCCGTCTGCTGTGTCTGGGACTGAAGGTTCTTCCGCGTCCGATGAAAAAAAGGGAGACGGCAAAACAGGCAAGCCCGTTCCTCTGATTGAGGAGCCTGCCCGCTAATGGGGATCCTCGATGCCATACAGACGGGATTAGCAGAACTCTTCTCCCATAAGCTGCGTTCGATGCTCACCATGCTCGGCGTTATCTTCGGTGTTGCGGCCGTCATTGCCATGGTCTCCATCGGAGAGGGCGCCAGGCAGGAGATGCTGCAGCAGATAAAGAGCATGGGTATAGATATTGTTCAGGTCCGCCGGGTGATGATAACGGGTGAGTTGATGGAGACAGCCCAGAAGAAATCCCCCTATGGGCTGAAATACTCCGATGCCGAAGGCATAAGCTCTGTTTGCACCTATGCCCGTCGCATAGTTCCGGTACGGGAGATATTTGCCGATATCAAGCGGGGAGACAAACCTCTGCCGGTACAGGTGGTGGGCACCACTCCCGATTACAGCAGCATTCTGAAACTCCAACTGCAGTCAGGCAGATTTCTCAACGAAGGCGATCTGAAGGAGCGCTCATGCGTCTGCGTTCTGGGCAGTAATGCCAGGAAGCAGCTTTTCGGTTTTGAAGATCCCACCGGCCGGACGGTCAAGGTGGGGATGCGCCTGCTGCGTGTCGTCGGGGTGCTGGAGTATAAGGAGAAGAGCGAATCGAGGGCCTTCTCCTCTCTCCGTGACGTCAATTCCGATATATACATGCCTCTAAGCATAGCCATGACCGACTACATGATACAATCGCAACAACAGATGCCTATGACGTACAGAGGCGTAAGGGATCTCTTCATGAAGATGATAACCCGTACCAGCCTGGACAAGAGCCCTATTTCAGAAATAATAGTCCAGCTTAAAGACGAGAGCGCCACCGAGGCGACGGCCGAGGTTATCCGGTCCATTCTCAATCGCGCTCATCGCGATGTGCCTGATTTCGAGATCGTCGTTCCCTCCCTGCTGCTGCGGCAGAGCCAGCAGGCACAGCGCATCTTCAACATAGTTATGGCGGCCATCGCCGGCATTTCTCTGCTGGTGGGCGGCATCGGCATTATGAACATCATGCTGGCCACCGTCAGCCAGCGCACACGCGAGATCGGCGTCCGGCGTTGTATAGGTGCCACCAGGTGGGATATCGTCAGACAGTTCATGCTGGAGGCCATGGTTATTACCTGCCTGGGCGGGCTGATCGGGGTGCTGCTGGGGGTGGTGGGCGCCAGGGTAATATCCGTCTTTGCCGGCTGGATAACCGTAGTGTCCGTCCGGGCCATTATTCTCTCTTTCGGCGTGTCGGCGCTGGTCGGTATCGTTTTCGGCCTTTATCCGGCCACAAGGGCGGCCATGGTCGATCCTATAGACGCTTTGAGGCAGGGTTAGCCGCCTCTGGCGGCAGGTTATTAGCTGTTTAGTTATTTAGCAGTTTAGCGGTTTAGGAGTTTAGCTTTTTAGGAGAACGAAGGGAACGTAAAGGCGAAATAATACTGCCATAGCTAATGCTAAAAGGCTTATAAACTAAAAATAGTAAGGCAGAACAACCAGCCCAAGTACTATTAAATGGCTAACATGCTAAATAGCTAAAAAGCTAAACAAGAGCTGTAAGCGAGGATGATTGAGTGGCTATTATAGAAGTAATCGACCTGAAGAAGAATTACCGTATGGGCGGCAGCGAAGTCCCGGTCCTTAAAGGGCTCTCCTTCTCCGTGGCCGAGGGCGAATTCGTATCCATAATGGGACCGTCCGGGTCCGGCAAATCCACCCTGATGAATATCATCGGATGCCTTGACAGGCCCAGCTCCGGCAAGTATCTGCTTGACGGCCTGGACACCGGAAAGATGAGCGATACCGCCCGGGCGCACGTCAGGAATCTGAAAATAGGCTTTGTCTTTCAAAGCTTCAACCTTCTGCCCAAGATGTCGGCTCTGAAAAACGTAGTTCTGCCTCAGATGTACGCCGGGCACAGGAAGGATTACCGTCACGGCAAGGAATGCCTGCAATCCGTCGGCTTGGCCCACAGGATAGGCCATACTCCCATGCAGCTTTCCGGCGGCGAGCAGCAGCGCGTGGCCATTGCCCGTTCTCTGATCAACGAGCCGCCCATAATCTTCGGCGACGAGCCTACCGGTAACCTGGATACATCTACCGGGGCGGAGATCATGGAGATCTTCACCCGTCTCAACCGCGAGGGCAAGACGGTAATTATCGTTACGCACGAGCCGGAGATCGCCCGCTATACTCACAGAATACTGCGGTTCAGGGACGGATTGCTGGAATCCGACGAACCGGTTGTGTGAAGCATACTCTCTTGCATCAGGCCCCCTGCTGTGATAGTATGTGAACTGGGCTTTTTTACTCAGTAAAAAAAGTTCTCGGTCGAGTAGTCCGGGATCAGTTGTGGAAGCCGGATGTAAAATTAAGGAGGTTCTTTTTTTATGTGTGGTATAGTCGGTTATATCGGAAAGCGAGATGCCGTGCCTATCCTGATGGAGGGGCTGCAGCGCCTGGAGTACAGAGGTTATGACTCTGCCGGAGCGGCTGTTGTCAGCGGCGGCAAACTTGCCATACGCAAGAAGCTCGGCAAATTGCGCGAGCTGAGAAACAGCCTGGAGGAGACGCCACTTCCCGGCGGCCTGGGAATAGGTCACACCAGATGGGCGACGCACGGTCAGCCTTCTGAGATCAACTCCCATCCGCATGCCGATTGTTCCGGTGACCTCTGCCTGGTGCACAACGGTATTATCGAGAACTATCAGGAACTTAAGAAGCAGCTTCAAGCCGAAGGGCATGATTTTAAATCACAGACCGACACCGAGATAGTGGCCCATCTGGTGGAGAAGTACTATAAAGGCGATCTCTTTGCCGCCGTTCAGCGTGCCCTGCTGGATTGCGAGGGTGCGTATGCTCTGGGCGTGGTCCATAAGGATGAGCCCGGCGTGCTGGTAGCGGCCCGCTGCGGCAGCCCGTTGATCATCGGTGTGGGTGAAGGCGAGCAGTTTATCGCCTCCGACGTACCGGCCATCCTCAAGCAGACCCGTGAGGTCATCTATCTGAACGACGGCGAGGTAGCCAAACTTACCAGTGAAGGTGTGATCGTCACCGACCTCAAGGGTAATGTTGCCGATAAGGAGCAGGTCCATATCGATTGGGATGCCGAGGCAGCCGAGAAGGCCGGATATCCCCACTTCATGCTCAAGGAGATCAACGAGCAGCCCCGCGTTATCCGCGATACCCTGCGCGGGCGCATCGCCAAATCCGGTGACAACGTGGTGCTGGACGATATGAATATCAGCGATGAAGAGCTGAAGGGTATCGAGAAGATCATCATCATCTCCTGCGGCACCGCCTGGCATGCCGGCATCGTGGGCAAGTACATGCTGGAAGAGCATACCCGCATCCCGGTAGAGGTGGATATAGCTTCCGAGTTCCGCTATCGCAATCCCATTCTGGTACCCGGTAAGCATCTGGTCATGTCGGTCACCCAGTCGGGCGAGACGGCCGACACTCTGGCCAGTATTCGTGAGGCCCAGCGTCAGGGCGTCAAGGTGGTCTCTATCGTCAACGTAGTGGGCAGCACCATCGCCCGCGAATCCGACGGCGTCATCTACACTCAGGCAGGACCGGAGATAGGCGTGGCCTCCACCAAGGCATACACCTCTCAGGTTACCGCATTCTACCTCTTTACCATCTATATGGGACGCCTCAACGGCACCATCAGCTCCGAGAAGGCGGCCAAACTGCTGGCGGAACTGCAGACCGTTCCCGGAATGATCGAGGAGATACTGAAGGATCAGGACGTCATCCTGGAGTGCGCCGAGGCGTATAAGGAAGCCGTCAGCGCGCTCTTCCTGGGCCGCAGCTACAACTTCCCCAGCGCTCTGGAAGGCGCCCTCAAGCTTAAGGAGATCTCCTATATACATGCCGAGGGTTACGGCGCCGGCGAGATGAAGCACGGTCCTATTGCTCTGGTGGACGACAAGCTGCCGGTAATCTGTGTTGCCGTCAAGAGCGCCGTCTACGACAAGATGGTCAGCAACATTCAGGAGATCAGGGCCCGTGCCGGCAAGGTTATAGCCGTAGCTACCAGGGGCGATGAAGATATTCACCGCCATGCGGATCATGTGATCAGCATACCCCAGATATCCGAGATGTTCTCACCGCTGCTGGTGGCCGTGCCGCTGCAGCTTTTCTCCTATCACATGGCCATAGCCCGCGGCTGCGACGTGGATCAGCCGCGCAACCTGGCTAAGAGCGTGACGGTGGAGTAAGCCGTTTAGTTCGATGCGGGTAATCAAAGGCGGGTACCATCCGTTCAGAAGGGTACCCGCCTTTTGCATACGGTTTTGCCGCGGAGGCAGCAAACCGGCTATGAGATTTTAAAAGTCACATTTTGCCATAAAGAGCCAACATAATGAGATATTAAAACCGGATGCAGGCTGATATTATAAGGCTAAGATATCACATGGAACGGGAGTGGATGGCAATAATGATGCCTATAGAACGAATTCCTGATTGGGAAAAGCGCTTAGCCAGAATGGATGCCTTCTGGGAAGGTGAGATTATCGATCGTCCGGTGGTGTCGATCCCCGTCTGTCGGCCGGAAACATCGTCCTCCCGGTTATCCGGCAGGGATTACGGCAGTTTGGAAGAGAGATGGCTCGATGCCGGTTATGCGGTGGACCTTGCGCTTATGAACACGGAGAATATCGAATATTACGGCGATGCCCTGCCGCAGGCCTGGCCGAATCTTGGCCCCGATGTTTTTGCTGCATTTCTGGGCTGCCGCTTGGAGCTCGGCGAGCATACCTCATGGACGGCGCCTCTTATCAACGACTGGTCGGAGGCGGATAAAGTCGGATTTTCAACGGATAATTTCTGTTCCGAAAAAACCACCTATGCACAAGAATCAGTCGGCAAAGTTTGACAGCTAATCCCTGACTCTAAGCAGCTTTCTCAATCGTTACGTTGAATCCCATTGACTCCAATCTCTTGGCCATTCTG
>JAQVUQ010000134.1 GCA_028699365.1 bacterium
ACCGGAGCCTGGAGCTTCCTGAAGAACCTGGAACAGCCCCCCGGCTCGCTGGATAACGATGCCGATACCGTGGCCGCGCTTGACCGGATGCTAGACTGGAAATATCCCTTTTCACCGGTTGCCGATCTGCCGCAAACGGTGCGGATAGCCGGAATAGGACATCTCCTCGGCCTGACCGCAGAGGCCGACCAGACAACTTCTCATAGTGCCGCTTGCACTACCGTAAGCGATGAAAATGGTCAGTACACCTTATGGCCCGCAGAAGAGCTTGAAACCGGCAGCCTGAAACCAACAACTGCGCCCGAAGGGCGCAAAACAGGAGTCAGGAGCCAGGAGTCAGGAGCCAGGAGTTCAAGCAATGCTTGCATGGGAATCCCGAAACCAACAACCAACAACCAACAACCAACAACCGCGCTCGAAGAGCGCACTCCCGAGTGGGACGATGAACAATTGGAAGAGCGCCGGGTATCGTTCACAGCGCCTGTAAAGCTGTCTCCAACCGAGAGTCGTCGGCCGGGAGGGGCAGCCGCCGGCACCGCCAACCATCTGGTGCTGCAACACCTCAACCTGGATGGCCCTTTGGATGAGGCCGGCATAAAGCTGCAAATCCGGACTATGACGGATGATGGCCTGCTGCAGCAGGAAGATGCCGCCTCAGTCCTTACCGGAGAGATTGCCGCTTTCTTTCAATCCGACCTCGGCCGGCGCATGCTGTCGGCAAAGAACAATCTCCACCGTGAACTACCCTTCAGCCTGCTGCTGCCGGCAGCGGAAGTCTACCCCGATATACCACCTGAACTGCTGCAGGGAGAGAGTGTATCACTATACGGTATCATCGACTGCCTGATAAAGACGCCGGAGGGCTATATATTGATCGACTACAAGACGGACAGGCTGGGCCCCGATGCGGATGAGACGGCCCGTGCCGGATACTCTACCCAGATGAAAGCCTACAGCTTGGCGGTAGAGCGCATCACCGGCAAACCCGTCCTGGAAAGCTGGATATACCTGCTGCGGCCGGGAGTGGCGGTGCAGGTTTGAGGCAGCCGGCAATTTGGCAAACGTATATTTGCTTGGTATAATGCTTATTAAAAAGTAAGTTCCAAATCATAATGAGCAATAATAACGGGACCCGTTTTAACACTGTGCAAATGGCATGCGTTAAAACCGGTATGCATGTTTCAAATGGAGGATTGTATGAGCCGGTATCTGGATACCCTTCTCGGGCAAGGTGAAGGCGATTCTGTTGAGTTTAAACGCTCTACCGGTGAAATGAAGGCAGCCATGAAGACGTTATGCGCCTTTCTCAACGGTATCGGCGGGACTGTCCTCTTCGGCGTAAGGCCCGACGGCACGGTTGAAGGGCAGGAGGTATCCGATCAGACACTGCGGGAAATTGCCCAGGCCACTGAACACTTCGAGCCGTCTATTCACCTCTCTATCCAGCGAATCAAAGTTCATACAGGACGTGAGGTCGTAGCAGTCTCTGTTGAGAGTGGGCTGGATAAGCGTCCCTTCGCGTATGACGGCCGTCCTTACGAGCGGGTCGGCAGCACCTCCCGGCGGATGGCACAGTCCAGGTATGAGAGAGCGCTTCTGGACCGTGCCCACAGCATACATCGCTGGGAAAACGAACCGGCCGAGAGAGTCGGGCTACGGGATATCGACCGGGATGAGGTGTTCCGGATTGTCAATATCGCGGCTTCCGTGGGCCGTCTTACCGGTCCTGTCGGAACAAAACTGGGAGATGTACTGGATCGTCTCAAGCTGAGGCAGAACGGCCAAATTCTCCAGGCAGCCGTAGTTCTCTTTGGGAAGGAGTTTATGCCTTATTATCCGCAGTGCGAACTCCGCATGGCCCGCTTCAAGGGCACAGACAAAACGGAGTTTATGGATCAGCGGCAAGTCCGTGCTTCAGCGTTCAAGCTTCTGGAAGAAGCCGAACTCTTTTGCCAGCGCCATTTTCCCATGCCGGGCAAGATAGTTCCGGAGCAGATGCGCCGTGTCGAGGCTCCGCTCATCCCGGTGGATGCCATGAGGGAAATTCTGGTCAACGCACTGATTCACCGTGACTATTCCATTGCCGGCGGCGCAATTTCGCTGGCTATCTTTGACGACCGGGTGGAAATCTGGAGTGCTGGCACTTTCCCCACTGGGATCACACCGCGTATGCTCACAAAGGATCATCAATCCGTACAGCGGAACCCCTATATCGCAGATGTCTTCTATCGTGCCGGATTGATTGAGAAATGGGGCCGCGGTACTAACCGTGTTGTAGATATGTGCCGGGAGGCAGGCATCAAGCCGCCGGAGTTTGATGAGATTACCGGTGCAGCGGTAGCCTGCTTCCGGGTCAATGTGCTGGGGCCGGGGCGTGAGCCTGCTCGAATTGCAAAGAGGCCAGAGTCACAGCCAGAGTCACAGCCAGAGTCACAGCCAGAGTCACTGGGCCGGCGAGTTCTGACATTGCTTCAATTACAACCTTTAGGTAAGGCCGAAATATCAGCCAATCTTGGACAGAAGAAAGTATCAGGACAACTCAATAAAGTTATTCGTGTTCTGATAAATCAAAGATTGGTGGAATATACATTGCCCGAGAAGCCTAACAGTAGGATGCAGAAATATCGACTGTCCAGAAAGGGGCATCAGGTGATTGGTGAGCGGGAGGAAGGTACATAATGACTCTTGAATCAACTCTAAAAGTTGACGCAGTGCGTCAACTTTTAGATAGGGCAGTTGAAGAGACTTCCGATGTAGTATGGAAACTTACACATAGAAGGGCTTACGTTAATTACCTCTGCGGGTATGAGTTACCATTACTGTCTGTGTCCCGACAAATTCGGCTTCCAGCTTTGGGGCTCCACCCTCAAGGAGCATTTCAATGACCTCTTTTAAGTTCATATTCAGTTCATCCAGGGTTTCCCCTTGAGTACGAGCACCCGGGAAACCGGGGACAAAGCCTACATAAAGCCCCGTATCGGCGCATCTTTCTACAACCGCTGTAAACACTTGCATGACATGGCTCCTTGTCAGTTGATTCTGCGTAACCAACAATTTTTACTATCTTTCATTAACCACTACTCAAATGCTATGGTACCCACAGATACTTGTCAAGATATTGGAAATTTGTGTGAGATCTGTTGACATTTTCCGCCATCTCCCATAGCATATCCAATGGTGAAGTTATGAATATATCGACCGACAATAAGCCGTCAGCGGCAAATATAGACCTCGATGCGGTATTGAGGAGATCTTCTTCCGTCATATCGGCGAGGGGAGAGGCGTATTATCACCAGGGACGGGTGGAGATAGACGCTATCGACTCCGAGGGGGCGCTGCTTTTTGTATCCGGCAGCCAGGATCTCCCATATGAAGTTGAAATGGTGTTCTCTTCCGAAGACAGGGCCGGAGTGATATTTTGCTGCGATTGTCCTTATGCCGGCGGCCGGCCGGGCATTATCTGCAAGCATGTGGTGGCGGCAGCCCTCAAACTGAAGGAATACTTCTACAGCAGGACGGGGAGCGCCTGGCGTGGAACCTTGGATCGTGTACTGCAGCAGGGAGCATCCACCTCTGTCAAACAACCCAAAGAGATGCTGCTCTTCAGCCTGCAACATGATACCTGGGAATGGCGGATCATTCCCTGTGCTCTGCCTCTTTCGCATTTCGACAAGGAACATCTATCGGATATTAAGGCTGTCAGGGAGACGATCGATCGCAAAAAACTGTCCAGAGAGGCAAAATCCCTTCGCTACAATTACAATGCAGACAGCAGCCGCTGGCTGCAAATCAGCGACGGCCTTCCCTCTCTGATCGGCAAACTGGTAAAGGATCACGGCTATTACGGTCTCCGGGATGAGAATATCGATATTATAATCCGTGCCCTGGGAGGGAATTACATCTATTTCGGAACCGAGAAGGATCCGCTGAAGACGCCGCTGGAAGTACTGCCGGAATCGGGAAGCGTGAGCCTGGAAGTAAAGCGTGTGCCGGAAGGCTTGCGCCTGGCCGGGACGGTGCTGGCCGCCGGCCGAAAACTGCCGCTGCAAAGTCCGCATACTCAGATCATCTCTTCGCGGCCGGTCTGGCTGCTTTCCGGCTCCACGCTCTTCACGGTGGACAAGCCGGATCAGGCCGAGATACTGCTGGAAATGCAGAACGTCGTCATCCCCGAAGAGGAGCATCTCAGCTTTTATCAGCAGTATCTGGGGCCGCTGGCCGAATCCCTGGTTATTGAGGGAGATGCTCTGCCTGAATGGCGGGATATCGAGGTGGAGCCTGTGCCGCGTCTCTATCTGTATGAGAATACCGGCGAACTGGGGGCGGAACTCCTCTTTTCTTACGGTGAGGCGGAGGTCATGTATGAGGCCAGGCCGTCGGCCTGCACCGTGCAGGCTCTGCCCGACGGCTCATCGATGATGCGGATACACCGCTGCCCGGAGATTGAACTGGCGTTCTGGAAGAGTCTGTCGCAATTCGGTCTGAAGCGTGGAGACGAGCCTCAACTGTTTCAACTGCGCAAGGCGGTTACGCCGGTGGATTTCATCTGCTTCCACCTGCCTCGTCTGGCTGAGAACGGCTTTGAGGTATACGGGGAAGAGAACATAGACGGCATCAAGGTCAACCGTAATACCCCCAGGATATCCATTGTGGTGAGTTCGGAGATAGATTGGTTCGATGTCAAAACCGTGATCAGCTTCGGCGATATCGAGCTGTCGCTGGCCGAGTTTCGTCGTGCCGTAAAGAAGCGTGAGCGCTACGTTAAGCTGGCCGACGGTTCCATCGGGCAACTGCCTCAGGAGTGGCTGGATCGCTACCGGAATCTGTTTGAACTGGGTGATAACGACGATGGCGGGCTGCGCCTTCAGAGATCGCAGGTAACGCTGCTTGAAGCCGTGCTCGACCAGGCCGATGAAGTCAGGACCGATGCTGACTTTGAGGAGAGCAGGCAGCGGCTGCGCGATTTTTCCAGCATCGAGCCTGTTGATCTGCCGTCCGGTTTCAACGGTGAACTGCGGTCATACCAGAAAGCCGGTTACGACTGGCTCCATTTTCTTCACGATTACCGGCTGGGCGGTTGTCTGGCAGACGATATGGGTATCGGCAAGACGGTTCAGGCGCTGACCTTTCTGGCCTCGCTGCGGGAAAGCGGGCACGCCCAGGCAGCCAGTCTGATCGTCATGCCGCGTTCCCTGCTGACCAACTGGGCCCGTGAGGCGGAGCGCTTTACCCCGGAGCTTTGTGTCTTGACACACGCCGACGGGGACCGCTCCGACGATCAGGCCCGCTTTAACGACTACGATCTGGTCCTGACTACTTACGGCGTCTTGCTGCGGGATCAGGAATTGCTGCAGCAATACCGTTTCCATTACGTTATCCTTGATGAATCCCAGGCTATAAAGAACCCTCTGACGCATACGGGACGGGCGGCAAGGAGGCTCTCCTGCGATCATCGCCTGGTGCTGACCGGAACGCCGGTGGAGAATTCCACCCTGGATCTCTGGTCGCAATTTGCCTTCCTCAATCCGGGCATGCTGGGCAGCCTGGATTATTTTCGCAAGGAGTTTGCCAATCCCGTGGAGCGCAACCGGGATGAGGATGTGGCCGGAGAGCTGCGTCGTCTGATCTATCCCTTCATTCTACGCCGGACCAAGGGCCAGGTGGCCAGGGAGTTGCCGCCCTGCACCGAACGCACGGTTTACTGTGAAATGGAGCCGGCCCAGCATAAGTCATATACCAGGTGCCGGGATAAATACCGGGCTCATATTCTGGGTATGATAGAGACGGAAGGCATGAACAACGCCCGCATGAAGATACTGGAGGGGCTGCTGCGCCTGCGGCAGATATGCGATCATCCGGCTCTGGTGGATCCTGACTTCAAGGGCCGGTCTGCCAAAATGGATGTGCTGATGGAGACGGTGGAGACGCTTCGGGCCGAGGGGCATAAGGCGTTGGTCTTTTCCCAGTTCACCAAAATGCTGAAGGTGGTGGAGAAGGAACTGCAGGGACGCGGCATACCCTATGTGTATCTGGACGGCCGGACAAAGGATCGCCAGCAGCGCATAGACGCCTTTCAGGATGATCCCGATATCCCTCTCTTTCTGATAAGCCTGAAGGCAGGCGGGGCAGGCCTCAACCTCACCGCGGCGGACTACGTCTTTCATGTGGATCCCTGGTGGAACCCGGCGGTGGAGCGCCAGGCCACCGACCGCACGCATCGCATCGGGCAGGAGCGGCCCGTCTTTGTCCATAAACTGGTCGTTCGTGATTCGGTAGAGGAGAAGATACTCCTGCTGCAGGAGCGCAAAAAGAATCTGGTGGACAAGCTGATAACCGCCGAGAGCGGCTTCTTCAAATCTCTTACCGGCGACGATGTCGCGTTGCTGTTCAGTTGAGATTATGAGGCAAACATCTCTTCTAAAACCGCTAAAGCGTTCCTAAACGTAGATGGGGAGAGCTTACCGAGCCGTCGCACTAAACGCTCACGATCGACTGTGCGGATCTGATCAAGAACAATATGGCCTGTGCGGTCTTGAAACCGGCAAGGCACACGAAAAGGGTAGGGATGGCTTCCGGTTGTAAGTGGCGCCACTATGAACGTTCGCAGGTGGGCATTAAGCTCATCCGGCGACACAATGACACAGGGACGAGTCTTCTGAATCTCATCCCCGCGAGTCGGATCCAGGCTTATCAGGTAGACGTCACCTCGCTGAACTACCTCATGCATTACCATTCCCATTCCTTTTCGTCAAATTGGGTGGGAACTGATGGATCCGGTAATATATCTTCTTTGCGCTTGTTCATCTCCCTGGCAGCTTCAGACCAACCGTCCCGAGGTGTGGATACACGCTCAATCACTATGGATCCATCTTTTACATGCAATTCAACCTCGTTGCCCAAACCGGATTGTATTATGAATAGCTTGGGTAACCGGACACCTCGCGAATTGCCGATACGAATTAAACGGGTCTTCATCAATGATCCCTCCAATATAATGTAATTACATTATAGGTCCATATCGACGATTGTGTCAATTCATATTGACAGGCATAAGACGGCGAGATTAGAATGAAAATTGTCAGAGTTTCCCCCTTGAGGATAACAAGCGTGAATCCGGGGTAAGAATAATGGACGACAGTCATCCGTGAGGAGAGGTTCAGCCATTGAGCGATAACGACAGCAGAACAAAGAAGATCACCCTGACCATCGGCGGGCTGCACTGTGCCGATTGCGCCCTGAGCCTGGAGAAGATGCTGGCCCATCTCAAGGGAATCCGTGAAGTCAACGTCAATTA
>JAQVUQ010000135.1 GCA_028699365.1 bacterium
GAGGAATTGAAACGTCGTAAGGCCATTACCTCGCAGACGCCATCGCCTACGGTTCTGATGCTACCTATGAGGAATTGAAACCATGCTGGCTAACGGCAAGGCCCCAAAGGTGGCAATGTTCTGATGCTACCTATGAGGAATTGAAACTTAGGTGTATCATGTTTAAATTCCCCTCTTCCTGTGGTTCTGATGCTACCTATGAGGAATTGAAACTTTAATGTAGAGACAGAACGTCCGCCGATGCGGTCTGTTCTGATGCTACCTATGAGGAATTGAAACGGTATTTGCCCCTATTGTGCCGATTCCCAGGTCCGCGGTTCTGATGCTACCTATGAGGAATTGAAACGCGTATATCCATTTATAGGTGCTGCCTTCTACCCGCAGTTCTGATGCTACCTATGAGGAATTGAAACCGCATGGCAGACAGCTTGAGAGCCTGTTCGGCAGTCATGTTCTGATGCTACCTATGAGGAATTGAAACTTGGTCTTTACAACCCGCAACGCCTGCCCGTATTTGACCGTTCTGATGCTACCTATGAGGAATTGAAACCGGTGCTGGTGGCACAGATGCAGGAAGCCGTCTGGCTTCCTGCTCTTGGGAACGACTGGCGACAAACAGTTGTTCTGTAGAATATGCAAAAATTGGATGAGTATCGGTGAAGCATTGAATAGTCCGCAGCGCTAACTTTAAAGCACATTTATTCAGTTAGTTGTCTTGCTTGTTGCGATATGTTGAAAACTTCGGCATTCGCTTGTTTGACAAACCGTAACTTTTAAAAGTATACTTTGTTAAAGTATACTTTTAAAAGGTGTGCCGTGGATAACTTCTACAATCGCAAATATGAATTGGCTGCACTGGATGATTGCTGGCAGGCAGACGGAGCGCAGCTTGCTCTTCTCTATGGACGCAGGCGCCTCGGGAAGACGTATCTCCTGCAGAAGTTCCTGCATGACGACAAACCGCATTGCTACTTCCTTGCCGCTCAAACCTCTTTCCAGGCAAGCCTTGCTGAACTTGCCAGAGCATTACTCGCAATAGCTCCTGACAGGGGCTATACGGAAGCCGATCTCTCAACAATACCCAACATATTGCGTTTTGTCGGCACTCTTGCCCGGGAAGAACGTTTCGTTCTTGTGCTGGATGAGTTCCAATACCTGCTGGAGCAGGAGCCCTCTTTGCCGTCTCAGATTCAGGCATGGTGGGATATGGAGGGTATCCGCAGCAAAGTCTTTCTGATCCTCTGCGGTTCACATTCCGGGATAATGGAGGGGCTTGGCGGACATAATGCACCTTTGTTCGGCAGGTTTACTTTTCGCTATAAGCTGACATCGATGAGCTACAGAGATATAGCGCTGTTTTATGATGCGTCAGGTTACTCTGCCCGCGAAAAACTGATGGCTTTCGGAGTGCTGGGTGGTACACCCCGGTATCATGCCTTGTTTGACTATCGTAAGAGCCTTGCCTCAAATATCTGCCGTAATATTCTCAGCCCTGTCGGTTTGCTGAGAAATGAGACGGAAGTAATATTACTCTCCAGCCGGCTGAGAGATGCCGGACCGTATAACGCAGTTGTAAAAGCCATAGCTGACGGTTGTACCAGGCCTAATGAAATAAAACAGGCGGTAGGTGTTACCTCCGCGCAGCTTACGTTCTATTTACGCACCTTGATGGAACTGGAATGGATTACTCGCGAGTATCCGTTCGATGAAACCTCCGACCGCAGGGCGATCTACAAAATATCGGATCATTTTGTGCGCTTCTGGTACCGTTTTGTGGCACGATTGCGCAGCCAACTGGAATTTCATAACCACCTGGAAGTCTACAGATCAGGTGTTTTGCCTTATCTGGACGATTATATGGGGCTAAGTGCTTTTGAAGACGTATGCCGGCAATATCTCAGGATAAGAGGGGCTGAGGTGATCGGTTGTCAGATAAAGAGGGCTTCCCGATACTGGAGCAGGGATGGTTCTCTGGAGCTTGATGTGATGGCGGAACTTGTTGATGGAAGATACCTCTTCGGTGAATGTAAATGGTCGTCCTCACCGATAGATGCTCATGTATACTATAACCTGCGCGGCAAGGTTGCCCGCATGCCGGAAAGATACCGGACCAATCCGCTGTATATGCTCTTTTCTCAAGCCGGATTTGACGATAATCTCAAGGCTGTTGCAAAAAACGACGGTCTTATTCTTGTCTCCGGTGAAGACTTGCTTTCCTGAGATGTAAGAGTTTGCCTGCAACCGGAGTTTCTCCATTTAGAGCCTTGATTGCAGCCGTCATGTTGCCGAAAACATGTCAAATTTGTTGCTGTTAAATTCTTGACAGCCGTCGCTCGCTCTGGTATATTTCAATCGAGAAATATTTATCGATAAGAATTTCTCGATTGACTACCAGGAGGAGGCAACGTCCATGTCGGTTGTTCCGATCAAAAAAGCGCCGGAGCCCACCATACGCAGACTGCCGGATTATTACCATTACCTCAAGTGGATGCAGTCCAACGGGCGGGAGGTAGTCTCCTGCACTCATATAGCCAGGGATCTGGATCTGGATCCCACTCAGGTTAGAAAGGACCTGGCCGTAACCGGTATCCGGGGCAAGCCCAAGGTGGGATACCTGGTAACTCCTCTTATAGAATCCATAGAAAATTTTCTCGGTTGGAACAATCTGACCGATGCCTTTCTGGTGGGCGCCGGCAGCCTGGGAACGGCTTTGCTGGGCTACCAGGGCTTCAAGCAGTACGGTCTCAATATTGTGGCCGCTTTCGACAAGGATAAACGAAAAATAGGCAAGAAGATCCACGGCAAGGAGGTTTTGCCGTTGGATAAGCTGCCTGGCCTGGCTGAGCGGATGCACATTCTCATCGGCGTTATCTCCGTGCCGGCCGAGTCGGCGCAGGCGGCGGCTGATGTGATGGTAGAGGGCGGTATAAGGGCCATATGGAACTTTGCCCCGGTGTCGCTGGATCTGCCGGAGGATATGGTGGTCCAGAATGAAAACCTGGCTTCCAGCCTGGCGGTTCTGTCACGCCAGTTAGCCGAGGCAGTTAAATGAAAAACAGCAAGGGGAACGGACTTGAGCGCGTGCATGGGAATCCCAAGACCAACAACTAAGAACTAACAACCAACAACCGCGCCCGCAGGGCGCTATATTATCGGAGGTAAAGCAAATGCAGCGATCCAGGGAAAAATCAACACGTCAGATGCGCAAATTCGAGAAAGTCTGCCAGATACTGGAAAGGCATTCCTACGATCCGGCCAGGCTCATCCCCATTCTGCAGGCGGTTCAGGATGAATACCGCTATCTGCCGGAGGAGGTGCTGACCTATCTGGCTACCGCGCTGGGGCTGCCCCCTGCCAGGGTCTTTGGAGTGGTGACGTTTTACGCTCACTTCTCGCTTCAACCCAAGGGCAAGTACGTTATCCGCATCTGTGACGGCACGGCCTGTCACGTCAAGAGGTCCATTCCCATACTGGAGGCGCTGAGGTCTCGTCTGCAACTTGACGATAAACGGCAGACCACCAGGGATATGCTCTTTACGCTGGAGACGGTATCCTGCCTGGGGGCATGCGGACTGGCGCCGGTAGTAGTGATCAACGATGAAGTCCACGGGCAGATGACGCCGGAAAGCGCCATGGCTCTGGTGGATGCCATTATAGCCGAGGAGGAAGATAAATAATGAAAGCGGCAACTGTAGATCTTGAGGCCATAGCCCGGGATTATAAAGCGGCGGCGGAGCGGCCGGCCAGGCGGGTGCTGATATGCGCCGGCACCGGCTGTGTAGCCAACGGGGCCTTGAAGGTGCATAAGGCGATGACGGAAGCCATAGCGGCGGCCGGACTGGAAGTGACGACGGAACTGGTGGATGAGGGAGCTGAAGGCGGCATTCTGGTCTCCCAGAGCGGCTGTCACGGTTTCTGCCAGATGGGACCGCTGATGAGCATTCTGCCGGACGGCATACTCTATACCGGGGTTCGTCCCGGGGATGCGGCCGAGATAACGGAGCAGACCCTGAAGCAGGGTCAGACCGTGGAACGGCTTCTTTACAGCGATGCCGCCACCGGGGAACGCTGCCGCGGCAGCCAGGATATAACTTTTTATAAACGGCAGGGAAGATCTCTGCTCAAGGATTGCGGGGCCATAGACCCCGAGGATATACGGGAGTATATCGCAGGGGAAGGATATGCGGCCGCCCGACGGGTCTGCCTGGAGATGAGTCCTCAGGCGGTATGCGAGGAGATAACTTTCTCCGGTTTGAGAGGCCGCGGCGGCGGGGGCTTTCCCACCGGCAAAAAGTGGGAGCTGACCCGCATCCAGCCTGAAGGCAAGAAATACGTCATCTGCAACGGCGACGAGGGTGATCCCGGCGCTTTCATGGATCGCAGCCTGATGGAGGGCAATCCTCACAGCGTGGTGGAGGGTGTGATCATTGCTGCCAGGGCCGTAGGGGCCGATGAAGCGTATATTTACGTGCGGGCGGAGTATCCGCTGGCCGTCAAACGTGTCCGCAAAGCCGTGGCGGATGCCGAGGCTGCGGGCATACTGGGGGAGGACATCTTCGGATCGGGGTTGAGCCTGAAATGCCATGTCATGGAAGGGGCCGGAGCCTTTGTCTGCGGCGAGGAAACGGCGCTTATGGCCTCCATAGAGGGCCGGCGCGGCATGCCGTCGCCCAAGCCTCCGTTTCCGGCTCAGAGCGGGCTTTGGGGCAAGCCTACGGTCATCAACAACGTGGAATCGCTGGCTACCGTGCCGGGAATTCTCAGGACAGGGGCCAGGCAGTTCCGCTCCCTGGGCACGGAGAGTTCCCCCGGTACCAAGACCTTTGCCCTGACGGGGCATGTGGCCAATACCGGCCTGATTGAGGTGCCCTTTGGAACCACTCTCCGGGAGATAGTTTTCAATATCGGCGGCGGAGTTACGGGCAAGGACGGCAAGGTCAGCGGCGAAGGCTTCAAGGCCGTCCAGATAGGAGGGCCGTCCGGCGGCTGCCTGACCGAGGAGCATCTTGATCTGCCGCTGGATTTCGATTCACTCAAGAGCGTGGGGGCCATGGTAGGATCGGGCGGACTGGTGGTCATGAACCGCAGTACCTGTATGGTGGAGATGGCGTGCTACTTCATGCGCTTCACTCAGAATGAATCCTGCGGCAAGTGCGTGCTCTGCCGCGAGGGAACCAGGCAGATGCTGGCCCTGCTTGAAGATATCACCGAGGGCCGGGCCGACGGATCCACGCTGGAACTGCTGGAGAAGCTGGCCGGAGCGGTGCGCAAAGGTTCGCTCTGCGGCCTGGGTAAAACGGCTCCCAATCCCGTTCTCTGCACGCTGCAGTACTTCCGGGCGGAGTACGAAGCTCACGTTCATCAGAAGCGCTGTCCGGCCGGATCCTGCAAGGCGCTGCTCAGGCCGGAGATAGCGGCGGATAAATGCAAGGGCTGCACCCTGTGCGCCAGGCAGTGCCCGGTGGAGGCCATATCCGGGGAGAAGAAGCAGCCTCACCGCATAGATACGGCGCTGTGCATCAAATGCGGCGCCTGCAAGGCTGTCTGTAAATTCGGCGCCATAACCGGAGTTTAGGGGATTATAAACACTCTTGAAGAGAGGTTTGATATCATGAGCGAGAAGAATATTCTATACATAGACGGCCGGGCCGTAGCCATTGAGGGCGAGCGCAATCTGCTGGAGCTGATACGCAAAGCGGACATCGATCTGCCTACTTTCTGCTACCATTCCGATCTCAGCGTTTACGGCGCCTGCCGGCTCTGCCTGGTGCAGGTGGAGGGGCGGGGCATCATGGGCGCCTGTTCCACCGTACCTGAGCCGGGGATGAAGATCAGGACCACCACGGAAGAGATCAGGGAGATAAGGCGTATCTCCGTGGAACTGCTGCTGGCCAACCACGAACAGAGCTGTCCCACCTGCGCCAAGAGTGCCACCTGCCAGTTGCAGAGCCTGGCCAGACGGCTGGGCGTGGATAAGGTCAGGTTCAAGCCGGCACATAAGCAGGTGCCGGTGGATTGCTCATCGCCGTCGCTGGTGCGCGATCCCAACAAGTGTGTGCTCTGCGGGGACTGCGTCCGCGTTTGCTCCGAGATACAGGGCATCGGCGCCATCGATTTCGCTTATCGCGGTGCCCAGGTCACGGTGGCGCCGGCCTTCGGCAAGGATCTCAACCGGGTGGAGTGCGTCAACTGCGGGCAGTGTGCCGCGGTCTGCCCCACCGGGGCTATTACTCCTAAATCCGAGCTGGAGCAGGTCTGGAAGGTTCTGGATAATCCTCAAAAAACGGTCATTGCCCAGATAGCCCCGGCTGTCAGGGTGGGTCTGGGCGAGATCTTCGGCCTCAACCCGGGCGATCTGACCACCGGACAGATAGTGTCCGCCCTGAGAGCGGTGGGCTTCGACAAGGTTTACGATACCTCCTTTGCCGCCGATCTGACGGTTATCGAGGAGGCGGAGGAGTTCCTGAAGCGCAAGAGCGCCGGTGAGAGGCTGCCGCAGTTCACCTCGTGCTGTCCGGCCTGGGTCAAATACGCCGAGCAGTATTACCCGGATCTGCTGCCGCACCTGTCGTCGTGCCGTTCGCCGCAGCAGATGTTCGGTTCGCTGGCCAGAGAGATGAATTCCCGGACGGAAAAAACCTCAAACGATGATCTGGTGATCGTCTCCATTATGCCCTGTACCGCCAAGAAGTTCGAGGCCAGGCGCCCGGAGTTCCGGCAGGACGGGCAGCCGGATGTGGATTACGTGCTGACCACCCAGGAACTGGGCCGGATGATAGAGGAGGCCGGGCTGCGCTTCGATAAGCTGGAGCCGGATTCTCTGGATATGCCGCTGGGCTTCAAGACCGGGGCCGGTGTCATCTTCGGCAACTCCGGCGGCGTCAGCGAAGCCGTGCTGCGCTACGCCGGCGAGAAGGTGAGCGGCGTCAGGCTGGAGGCGGTGGACTTTCATGCCGTCAGGGGTGAGGACGGCCTGCGCGAGGCTGTTATCGTCATAGGCGGAGTCGAGCTGAAGCTGGCGGTGGTGCACGGACTGATCAACGCCAGGAAGGTGGCCGATATGGTCCGGGCCGGCGAGTGCGATTACGACCTGATAGAGGTCATGGCCTGTCCAGGCGGTTGCATCGGCGGTGCCGGACAGCCTGTGGCCCGCGATGCGGATACACGGCGCCGGCGGACAAAGGGCCTGTATGAGGCCGACAAGATGCTGCAACTGCATAAGTCGCAGGATAACCCATACGTGGCCGAGTGTTATTCGGGCATTCTGGGAGAGGCCGGCAGCGACAAGGCT
>JAQVUQ010000136.1 GCA_028699365.1 bacterium
GCTATGAAGGCGGCTATGGTGGAAACGTTGAAGGTGCCGGACATATCCCCGCCCGTGCCGCAGGTATCAATGACGGGACGCGAGACTGAGAACGGTACGGCACAACGCCGCATCACCCGCACAAAGCCGGTGACCTCTTCCACCGTCTCCCCTCTCAGGCGCAGGCCTGTCAGCAGGCTGCCTATCTGAGCCGGCGTGGCCTGCCCCTCCATGATCCGGGTCATGACCTCCGCCGCATCGCTTTCCGATAGATGACGGCCTTCGATTATATCCTTGATGGCTTCTCTAATCATCGCTCTCCGCCTCCCATCTCCAGAAAGTTGGCAAGCAGGCGCTTACCTTCCTGAGTCATGATGGACTCTGGGTGAAACTGCACGCCCTCTATACAGTAGCGGCGATGGCGCACGCCCATGATCTCGCCGTCGTCGCTGCGGGCCGTGACTTCCAGCTCCGCCGGGAAATCCTGGTCCGATATGGCCAGGGAATGATACCTTATGGCTTCAAACGGCTGCGGTTGCCCGGCAAAGAGACCCTGCCCGTCATGACCGATGGGAGAGGTCTTGCCGTGCATCAGTCTGGCCGCTCTGACGATATTCCCGCCGAAGACGTGGCCGATACATTGATGCCCCAGGCATACCCCAAGAATGGGAATCTTTCCGGCAAAGCGGCGGATCATGTCGTTGGACATGCCGGCCTCTTCCGGAGAGCAGGGTCCGGGGCTTATGACCAGGTGTTCCGGCTGTATGGCCTCCGCCTCGTCCGGGGTTATCCTGTCGTTGCGATAGATGCTTACCCCGGTCCCCAATTCACCGAAGTACTGGACCAGATTGTAGGCAAAGGAATCGTAATTATCTATCATCAGCAGCATTACTTCAGTCCCCTTTCAGCCATCCTGACAGCCTCAAGTAAGGCCGTGGCCTTGTTGATCGTCTCCTGGTATTCGCACTCCGGCAGGGAATCGGCCACGATGCCGGCCCCGGCCTGTAGATGGTATCTGCCGTTCTCCCGGACGATGGTCCTGATGGTGATGCAGGTGTCCATAGCCCCTGAGAAGCTGAAATAGCCTATGGCCCCGGCATACGGGCCGCGGGCGTGCGGCTCGAGTTGGCTGATTATCTCCATGGCCCTGATCTTGGGAGCGCCGCTGACCGTTCCGGCCGGGAAGCAAGCCCGCAAAGCATCGAAACGATCCAACCCGGCCTGCAGTTGCCCGCGGACATTGGAGACAATATGGATGACATGTGAGTATTTTTCGATGGTCATCAGCTCGGAGACCTCCACCGTGCCCGGCTGGCAGACGCGACCCAGATCGTTGCGGCCCAGATCCACCAGCATGATATGCTCGGCCCTCTCCTTATCGTCGGCCAGCAGGTCTTCCGATAACCGCATATCTTCCGCAGCATCGGCGCCGCGCCGTCGCGTGCCGGCGATTGGGCGGGTAACAACTTCGCCGTCGGTCTCCGTCACCAGGATTTCCGGCGACGAGCCTATGATCTCCACTCCGCCGAAGGAGAGATAATACATGTATGGAGAAGGGTTCAGGGAGCGCAACGCCCGATAGACGTCCAGAGGATCGGCCTGGGATTCCACCGTCATCCGGCGCGACAGCACCGTCTGGATGACGTCTCCGGCGCCGACGTACTCTTTGATGCTCTCCACCGCCCGGCAGAAATCCTCACGACCAAATGCCGATACGACGGGGGCTTCTCCGACGACAGCAACCGTCCTCTCCGGCAGCGGGCGCCGCAGCTTGGCTACAGTATCTTCTATCCTGGCGCAAGCCGCCGCATAGGCCACCCGGGGATCGCCCTCTATCAGTGCATTGGAAATGACCTTGATTCGATGTCTGAGGTGATCGAAGATCAGTATGGTATCCGTCAGGATAAAGTAGAGTTCCGGCAGTCTCAAATCGTCAACGGGCGGCTGCGGCAGGCGCTCGAAACGCCGGGCGGCGTCATAGCCTATATAGCCTACTGCCCCGCCGCAGAACGGCGGCAGATCGCCGTGCGACACAAAGTTGTATCGTCCCAGAATCTCCCGCAATACATCCAGGGGATCTTCACCGTCTGCGAGCCGGCGCTTTACCTGCGCACCCCGGTCGGTTACGGTTATTCCTTGATCGTCACTGCGGTAAATCAGAAAGGGAGAAGCGCCCAGAAACGAATACCGGGCCAACTTCTCCCCTCCCTCGACGCTCTCCAGCAGGAAGGAGTGCTCCTCTCCGCCGGCAATTTTCATATAAGCCGAAACCGGTGTTTCCAGATCGGCCAGAATTTCACGACAGACCGGCACCATGTTGCCGCGACCGGCCAGTTCTAAAAAGGTCGCCAAATCGGGTGTGTACATAATTCATCCCCTCCATTTTTACTCTGAGGGGATGATCTGCCGCTTAGTATTTCTCGTTGGGATCGAAGACCTTATCTCCGACTTCGCGCAGCTCATCGCCCTCAATTTGGCGGTAGAAGCAGGAGCGGAAGCCGGTATGGCAGGCGCCTCCGACCTGTTCCACCTTGAGAAGCAGGGCGTCGGCATCACAATCGACGAAAACGCCCTTTATATGCTGGAAATGACCTGAGCTCTCGCCTTTCAACCAGTATTGACGGCGAGAGCGGGACCAATACCAGGCGCGTCCGTCGCTCAAACTACGCTCGACAGCCTCTTTGTTCATATAAGCCACCATCAGAAGCTCACCGGTCCGGTGATCCTGAACGATGGCCGGAATGAGGCCGTCCTTATCGAATTTTAACTGATCTGCAATACTCATGATTTTCCTATTATAACGGCAGTACGGCATATGCGCAAGCGGTTTTTGCGTTATTCTTACTCGGTTACCGTTATTCATATTACAAAAGCCAGCCATAATCCTGGCGACAATCGACAATATTATCAATAAGCACTGTATCGCCTCTTATTTGGTAGATCAATAGATACCGTTTGTGCACCAGCAGCTTCCGATACTTATTGACCGGTAACGCCGGATCGGCAAGCCAGGGGTTTCTCTCCGGAAACTTTCTCAGAGATTTCGCTGAGACTTTAAAACCCTCAATCAGGCTTTGAGCAGCTTTACTATTCACCTGCGCCAAAAAGCGAACATGTTGTATCAGCATCTCACTTGCCCTGTCTGAGACGATAACACCATATTCTCTATTTGCGCTTTCCATCGATGACCTCTCTGACTGCATTTTGCATCATGGAAGCCACCTCGTCAATAGAATAGCCTTGTTTTCCATTCAGTCTTTCTTCTTCCACAGCTACCAGAGTTTCCCTCAACCGCAGCATACTTTCACGTCTGGCATATGCTTCAATGTCCATAACCACCAGGTCACCCTCACCATTTTTCGTAAGGTAGACCGGCTCACCGGATTCTTTGCACATCTGTGAGATTTCGTTATAATTTTTTCTGATTGCTGCCGACGGCTTGATATTCATAAACCACACCCCTTTGTAGCATTATTTTACTCTTATTATACCCTTATAATACTACTGGTATCCATTTCGTGTAAAGTATGAAAACAGAGAGAAACATGCCTAATAAGGCAACGCAACGTCATAGTTGCGTTGCCATTTTGCAAGGTAGAGCTGAAAGCATCAAAACCCCTCCCTGAAGCCTATCCCAAGAGGCTTGATACTATCGGCGACCACATCAGGAAGAAACGATTGGAGATGAAGCTTATGCAATCGCAAGTCGCAGAGATCATTGGCGTTACTGAGAACAGTATTACCAATTGGGAAAAGCACCGAACCACTCCCGCCTTTTGGCACCTGCCAAAGATCATTGAATTCTTAGGCTACGTGCCTGATACCATTACTAAAAGTATATCAGGTATGAGCTTAGGTGAAAAGATAGTTGCCTATCGTAAGATTGCCGGAATCTCTCAATTAAGCCTTGCCCGGCAGCTTGGGGTTGATCCTTGTACCTTGAGCAAGTGGGAGAAAAATATGAGCATTCCGCCGAAGCGTTTTCTGAAGGCAATAGAGTTATTGTTAGATATTATGGAAGGGCCGACCACGGTATTTGCAAAGGCGTAGGTTATAATGGGTTTAAGCTCAAACCATTATAGAAGGGCTGTGGTAAATCAATAGCAATGAGGCGACATTCCAAGCATGCCTCAACTCGCCAAAAATGCCTTCAATTATGCTCAAAAGGACGTTTCGGTTGGTCACACAACCATGCGACCGCAACTTAACTCGTTAGTGTGATCCAATATGCGGCATCAATTCAATTTCGGTATCATCTTATGTGAGGCATTTCGATGGGATAGAGAGGTACCGCTCGCTTGTGCGGTTGTGTCTGACCGTGCTAAAATAATTTATATCTATGGTAGAGAAAGGAAAGAGAGCATGCATACGGTAACTATCTATCCTCTCGGTAATGCTGAGACAATGCTCATACATCTAGAAAACAACAGAAAGATTCTCATTGACTATGCAAATATGCGAGATCCAGATGATAAATATGATCTCCGATGTGACCTCCCTAAGCTGCTGACGGACGATTTGAACGCTGCAAATAGTGACTATTATGATGCGGTCGCCTTTACCCATCTGGATGATGACCATATCCATGGCATGAGCGGATTTTTCTGGCTCGAACATGCACAATGTTACCAGGACGAAAATCGAATAAAGATTTCCGAGTTGTGGGTACCTGCAGCGGTAATTGTCGAGACCAATCTAGACGGGGACGCAAGAATTCTTCGAGCCGAAGCGCGTCATCGCCTAAGAAGTGGTACTGGAATTCGTGTCTTTTCTGCACCTGATACCTTGAAAGGCTGGTTTGAAGATGAAGGACTCGATATTGACGATTACCGTAGCCGCGGTCTCATCCTTGATGCAGGCAAAATTGTCCCAACCTTCAATATGACAGACGATGAGATCGAATTCTTTATCCATTCGCCGTTCGCTTCTCGAACTGACGATGGCACGCTCATTGAACGTAATAAAGATGCCATCGTTATGCAGGCTACCTTCAAGTCGTCTTCACAGTTAACACAATTCCTCATCACAGCAGATATAACACACGAGGAAATCGATGAAATCGTCAAAGTCACGAAATACCATGGACGCGAGCCGCGTCTCGCTTGGGATATTCTCGATATCCCACACCACTGCAGTTACCATGCCATCTGACCGGAAAAAGGAAAGGATAAGACTACTCCTACTGAAGGCGTTAAGTGGCTATGTGAGCAGGGGCAGAAGGCTGGGAAATTAGTTTCCAGCAGTAAGCCAATTCCATCAGATGATTCCGATCCTCTGCCACCTCACCGCCAAGCGGCAGCATACTATGAGGATGTCAAAGATAGTATTGATGGAGATGGAGAGTTCATTGTTACAATGGAATACCCGAAGAAAGCAACTCCAGAGCCACTAGTTATAGAAATCAATGCACTTGGAGCTGCGGTCAAACGAACGCCGATTGCTCAAGTTGGCAGTGCGGCAGTTAGTTCGGCTGCTCCTCGAATGGGATAAGGCATGGAGTCACCATCCTTTTATCCAGTTTCGGGGATAATTGTTCCAAGTAATGCGCTACAAATACAACGAGCACGTGACTTTGCGTTACTGGTAGACAGCAAAGCAAGTGCTTATGTACGCCTGATCGAGTGTCGTGGCAACGACGGGCGAGAAGCCGTCATCATTGATGTTGACTCAACCGTCCCACAGCACCCTATAGCAGACATAAGAATAACTGAGCGTCTGAAGATAGAATTCGACCCTAAGGATTCATGGTACCCTGATGTTTGGGCACTTCGAATTGATTTTCCCCGCAAATGCACTCTTCACTTGAATCTGGTGCCCGAAAGTCAACCGGCAAGCCTTTGCCTTTTCTCCGAGTCTTGGCCTGAGATACGTCTTCGCCTAACAGCCAACATGTTGCTATTAAGGATACAAACGTGGCTAAACGGTTCTGCTAACGGTACTCTACACCGTGAAGACCAACCACTAGAGCCTGCATTCCAAGCCCACTCCTTTCCACTTATTATTTCCCCAAGGCTGGCCAGATCCATCATAAGCGGATCAAGAAACCTACAGCTAGGCATAATACAAGACTGCAATGGCTATGTCTTTATACAAGCCCGCCCTGATCGACGACTAAACGAAAGAGCGTTACCTGCTTATGTCATTCCCCTTATATCAGCCCCACATGAGCATTGCATAGTTAATACCCATCCGGAAAACCTTGAAGAGTTGTGTCGTCAGCTAGAGCCTGTGGGCATAGACCTTCTGCGCGAAGTTCAAAGCAAGCTTATCACTCTTGAGCATCAAAATGATCTAGAAAGCTACAGATTCCTTGTCCTGCTCATAGTGCTTCTTCGGCAACGAGATGCTAACGCTGAGCCGGAGCCAGAGATAGTCGCATTCCTTTGCATCGGCGACCACGCGCAACGTACTGGGCTGACAGCGTTGGCACGTGCTGTTGGACTTGGCGGAACGGGTGATAACTTAAAATGTGGGCAGGATGTTGATGTAATGTTAATGTCAGTACACGAGGAACTAACACCCAAAACCTCCTCATTATACAGCGGACACGATGAGATTGACCTTTCTCTGGTCGCTGTTGGCGTAGGTGCTATAGGTTCCCAGGTTGTTGAGAAAGCTGTCCGTGGAGGACTTGCTCGTTGGCATATCATCGATAACGATTACCTTCTCCCTCATAACCTTGTTCGTCATGCGCTTGGCGGTGACTGGCTTGGCCATGCCAAAGCATCTGCTCTGGCGTTCGAAGCAAACACTTTACTTGATGAGCCGACCATCCAGGCTACTGTTGCTGATGTTCTCTCCCCAGATAAACAGGCCAAGACTATCCAAAAGACGTTTGCCGAGGCACACGCGATAGTTGATCTTTCTGCTAGTGTTGCCGTTGCCCGTCATTTAGCACACGATGTGCCGGCAACGGCTAGACGCTGCTCTATTTTTGTGAGTCCTTCTGGCAAAGACCTTGTGTTTATTGGCGAGGACATTGACCGCAAGTACCGGCTTGACCATATTGAGATGCAGTACTACCGGGCAATTGCTTCTAATGAACAGTTAAGTGGGCATTTACTTGATGGTATTTCTATCGGTAGCTGCCGCACTATTACAAGTCGTGTTCCTCAGTATCTGATGGGCCTTCATGCCGCACAAGGCGTGCGCATACTACGCTCTTGGCTCCTCTCCAAAACGTCGATTGCTACCGTTGTTCGTACCGAGGCTG
>JAQVUQ010000137.1 GCA_028699365.1 bacterium
CTCCCATGCCGGTTACAACAACCCTCTTCAAGTCAAGATCTCTCCTTAGTTAGCTAATCAGCATATTAGCAATTTAGCTGTTTAGTAGTCCTTATGCCGGTTGTTCAGCCATTATAATCCTGACATCCTACTAAACCGCTAAACCGCTAAACCGCTTAAAAGCTTTATTGCTGCAATCCGTCTACCTGAGCAATCAGCCTTTTTTCGCCTGTATGTAGCTCATTGCATTTCCAACGGTGGCAATCTTCTCTGCGTCCTCGTCGGGAATCTCCAGATCGAATTCCTCCTCGAGTGCCATAACCAGTTCCACTACATCCAGAGAATCGGCTCCAAGATCATCCGTAAAGGATGCGTTCTCCGTAACCTCGGCAGCATCAACACCCAGTTGATCCACCACTATCTTCTTAACCTGATCGAAAATCCCCACTGTAATTACCTCCTAATCAGTCTACAATATAATGAAAGTGCCGGACAACCGCGTTACCGGGTTCCGACACCAAGCATTATCAATACATGACCATTCCGCCGTCTACGGGAATAACCTGGCCCGTAATGTAGGATGCCGTGTCTCCGGCCAGGAAGAGAGCCGCTCCGGCTACGTCCTCAGGGCTTCCCATTCTGCTGAGCGGCACTTGCTCCAGCATTTTGGCCCGGACATCCTCCGGCAGAACGGCCGTCATTTCGGTTTCTATAAAACCGGGAGCCAGGGCGTTGACGGTTATGCCTCTGGCAGCCATCTCTCTGGCCGCCGTCTTGGTCAGCCCTATCAGGCCGGCCTTGGAAGCGCCGTAATTGGCCTGGCCTACGTTGCCCATAAGGCCTATAACGGATGCGATATTTATTATCCTGCCGCTGCGCTGCTTGAACATCTGCCGCGAGACGGCTTTAATGCAGTTGAAGGATCCCTTGAGGTTGACGGTAAGAACGGCATCCCAGTCTTCCTCTTTCATGCGCATTATCAGGCCGTCACGGGTAATGCCGGCGTTGTTGACCAGAATATCTATGCGGCCGAAACGTGCTACCGTGGCGGCAACCATCTCTTCCGCGTCGGCGGAGCGTGCTATGTTGGCCTGCAGTGCCATGGTCCGGACGCCATAGGCTGACTCGATAGACTTTGCCGTCTCCTCGGCCAATTCGAGATTGATGTCGTTGATGACGACGTCGGCGCCCTCGCGGGCCATGGCCTCGGCAATGGCCCTGCCTATTCCCCTGGCCGAACCGGTTATAATCGCTACCCTGTCTTTTAACATAATACCCATTTTATCCACCAGCCTTTAAAAAGTCAAGCACACTTGCAAGCCCTGCCGCATCATCGGTAGAAGCCGTGTTCACGCCTTTTTCAATACGTTTCATCAATCCGGCAAGCACCTTTCCGGGCCCTACCTCTATAAAAGTGGTTACTCCCTGCTGCAACAGATAACGCATACTCTCCTCCCACCTGACGGGACCGGCTATCTGCTTCAGCAGGGCGGCTTTCAAATCTTCCTTCCGGAACAGGGCAACGGCCTCGGCATTGGTCACGACCGGGACGGATGCATCCGCCAGAGGTGACAGCAGATTCTCCAACTCTGCGGCTGCCGGAGCCATAAACGGTGTATGAAAAGCACCGCTGACCTCCAGAGGTATCACGCGTCTGGCTCCCATCTGTCCTGCCAGTTCGATTGCCTTCTCTATACCCTGGCGCTCACCGCTGATGACTATCTGACCCGGAGCGTTGAAGTTGGCCGGGTAAACGGCTCCATGATCGGAGGAGAGGCGGCAGAGTTCTTCCACTGTCCCGGCTTCCAGACCGATAACGGCGGCCATTCCACCGGGCGCGTAGCTGCCGGCGTCGAGCATCAGTTGTCCGCGGCGGCGCACCAGCCTGAGGCCGTCCTCGAAAGTGAGGGCGCCGCTGCAGGCCAGAGCCGAATACTCTCCAAGGCTGTGTCCGGCGACAATGTCCGCCGCAACCCCTGCCCTGCTCAAAAGCATGGCCAGAGCCGTGCTGTGAGTATAGATAGCCGGCTGGGCGTTATCCGTCCTGGTCAGCAGATCCGCCGGACCGTTGAACGACAGGCCGGCAAGATCCAAGTGCAGGATCCCGGAGGCCCTGTCGTATATATCTCTGACCTCGGGAAAGGCTTCGTAAAGGTCTTTTCCCATGCCTGCGTACTGCGATCCCTGTCCGGGGAAAATAAAGGCGGTTTTCATGGGGTTACTCCTTCCAGCGCAAGGTTACGGCTCCCCAGGTCAAGCCTGCTCCGAAGCCTACCATAACCACTACGCTGCCGGGCCCTACCTTGCCGCTGTCGACGGCTTCTTTCAATGCCAGAGGGATGGAGGCCGCCGATGTGTTGCCGTACCGCTGCACGTTGATGAAAACCTTCTCCGGCGGTAATCCCAGGCGGCGTGCGGCCGCATCGATAATGCGTATATTGGCCTGGTGCGGTATGAGGCAATCTATATCCTCAGTTGTCAGACCGGCTTCCTCAACCGACATCAGGGCCGCTTCGCCCATTATCCTGACGGCAAACTTGTATACCTCGTTGCCTTCCATCTTGATGAAATGCCCTCGCTCGGCCACCGTATCGGCGGATGCCGGCAACCTGGAGCCGCCGGCGGGTATCTTGAGATAATCCGCCCCGCTGCCTACGGCTCCCAGCTTGAAGGAGAGCAACCCGCTGCCGGACGGCACCCGGTGCAGCAGAGCGGCTCCTGCGCCGTCTCCAAAGAGAACGCAGGTGCCTCTGTCCTCCCAGTCGGTTACTTTGGTAAGAGCATCCGCGCCTATTACCAGGACGTTGCGATAGGCGCCGGAAATGATGTATTGCGAACCTACGGTAAGGGCGTAGATGAAACCCGAACACCCGGCCTGCAAATCGAAGGCAGCGGCCTTACCGGCTCCCAGACGGTCCTGCACAATGCAGGCTGTTGCCGGGAAGGGCATGTCCGGAGTTACGGTGGCCACGATTATCATATCGACGTCGGCCGCCTCCACTCCGGCATCTTCCAGCGCGGCTGCGGCCGCCTTTACGGCCATATCCGACGTAGCCATATCCGCATCGCATATATGCCGCTCGGATATACCTGTCCTAGTTCTTATCCACTCATCGGAAGTATCGACCATCTTCTCCAGGTCGCTATTGGTCAGCACTCGCTCGGGCGCATAGCTTCCGATACCGGCTATACCTGCATTCCACATCATTATAAACCTTTCTCATATGGGGGTCAGGTCTTTACATTTAAAGACCTGACCCCTTATTTGCTTCCTACGGCTCGGCTGATTCTGCCTACTACGTCCTGTGCGGCTGCATCGCGGGCTACTCGCAGGGCGTTCTTGATAGCTCTGGCGTCCGATCTGCCGTGCGCGATGACACAAACGCCGTTTATTCCCAGCAGCAGGGCTCCGCCGTACTCCTTGTAATCCACTTTACGCTTAAAGGCGTTGACGGGAGGAAGAAAGAACGGCAGTCCCAGCAGGGAAAGAGGCCTGCGCTTGAACTCGGTCCTGATGGAGGAGGCGATGAGATCGGCTATACCCTCAGCCACCTTGAGGACCACGTTACCGGCAAAACCGTCGCATATGACCACGTCGGCCCGGCCGGTGAAAATTTCGTTCCCTTCTATGTTGCCGATAAAGTTAAGATCGCTGTCGTTCAGGAGGTCATAGGCGGCTATGGTAAGTTCATCGCCCTTGCCCTTTTCGCCGCCGATGTTCAACAGGCCGACCCGGGGTCTATCTTTTCCGGTCACGGCTTTGGAAAAGATGTCGCCCATAATCGCAAACGCCAGCAGTTGACTGGGTTTACAGTTGACGTTGGCCCCGGCGTCCAGAAGCAGTACCTTACCGCTGCGACTGGGGATATAGGAGCATATGGGCGGACGGTCAACGCCTTTTATCCTGCCGATGACCAGCAAGGCTATAGACATGGCTGCGCCCGTATTACCGGCATTCACCAGGCCTTTGGCCTGCCCTTCCTTGACCAGACGAGCGGCAACCACGGCCGAAGCGTCTTTCTTGCGCCGCATGGCCCTGGCCGGGTTTTCACCCATATCCACCCTCTCGGAGGCATGAACTATCTCTATGCGGGACGGGTCGTAGCGTTTCTTCGCCAACTCGGCCTGCAACTGGGATTCGTCTCCTACCAGGAGAACTCTCAATCCCTCGTATTCCATTGCCTCCACAGCGCCGGCCACGGTAGCCACCGGGGCATGATCGCCTCCCATGGCGTCTATTGCTATGGTAATCACGTCAGATGTCATATATAAACAGTCTACTCTGCAGCAGTGACCGCTACGGCCTCCCTGCCGCCATAGAAACCGCATGTTCCACAGACGGTGTGCGGCAACTTGGCAGACGCGCATCTGGGACACCGTGCCACGTTGGTGGCGGAAATCTTCCAGTGTGTACGCCTCTTATCTCTTCTTGCTTTGGATGTTCTGTATTTCGGCAGTGCCATCTTTGTTTTCCCCCTCTTAATATCAGCTTTTTAGGCTGAAGACTGAAGGCTGAAGTGGTTTACGCTCGGGCATTCTTCTTATGTCTTCAATCTATCCAGGACTACGTCTCAGGCTGAAGGCTGTCTGTTTGCGCCCGAGCGTTCTACTTCAGCCTTCAGCCTATTTACCTTCAGTCTGTCTTTGCTGTTACTTCCGCGGTTTCCATAGCGATCATAAGTTCCTCATTGGTGGGAACAACCGCCACCAGAACCTGCGAAACCGGACTGCTGATAATGGCTTCACGTCCAAATGCAGCTTCGTTGGCCTCTTCGTCGAGCACTATCCCCAGCCTGCCTAGTCCCTTGCATATCCGCTTTCTGACTATCGGGCTGTTCTCGCCGATACCGGCTGTGAAGCAAACTGCGTCCACGCCTCCCATGGCAAAGGCATACGCGCCTATATACTTGATTATACGATAGCAGAAGATATCCAAAGCCAGAACTGCTTTATCTTCTCCTCTTTCGGCAGCCTCTTCTATATCACGCATATCGCTGCTGATGCCGGTCAGTCCGAGCAGACCGCTCTTCTTATTCATCATGGTATCCATCTCGTCTGCACTCATGCCGGCATTTTTCTGTAAAAAGGGCACGATAGCCGGATCTATATCCCCGCATCTGGTTCCCATAACCAAGCCTTCCAGCGGGGTGAGACCCATGCTGGTATCGACGGCTTTACCGCCTATGGAAGCGGTGATACTGCATCCGTTGCCAAGATGGCACGTGATAAGCGCCACTGCTTTCTTCTCTTTACCGGCCAGCGCCGGCAACTGCAGGGCCTGCCGCACGACATAACGATGTGAGGTACCGTGAAAGCCATAGCGCCTGATACCGTAAGTATTGCAGATATCATACGGCAACGCATAGGTATATGCTTTTTCCGGCATGGTCTGAAAGAACGCCGTATCGAAAACGGCTACCTGCGGCACACCGGGAAGCAGTCTCTCAGCCGCATTAATTCCCATCAGGCCCGGCGGATTATGCAATGGGCCCATTATCGAACAATCATCGATTATCTTCTTTATGCTCTCATCGATCAGCACCGATTCGTATACCTTGCCGCCGTGCAAAACACGATGCCCTACGGCATTGATTTCATCAAGTGAGGTCAGCGGCCCTTTTCCGGGCGCCACCAGGCACTGCATAACCGTTTCAAGTGCCTCCTGATGGTTTCCGGCCTGAACTTCTTTCTCTTCTTTATTCTTATCGACGGCAAACTTCAACAGGGATGTACCCTTGACGCCTATCCTATCGACCAGTCCACGAGCCAGAACGGATTTGCTCTGCATATCGAAGAGCTGAAATTTGAGCGACGAACTGCCGCTGTTTATTACAAGAACTTTCATAACGCACCTTTCATAAAAACAAACGGGGGCAAAAACACGTTAATTATATGCTATAGTGATTTGCCCGTCAATCCTCGCTCTTATGGCTCTGCAGTTCACCAAGTGCGGTGGAGATGGTCGATTGAGCTCGATCCAGGTAATTACCCACCCGGGAAAGAACATCCCCGGCATAGCGATCGGCACCGGCTCTTGTCTCGGAGGCTCTGATCTCCGCTTCCTGCACTATCCTGCCTGCTTCTCTCTCGGCCGCTCTGATTACCTCGCTCTCGACGATCATCTGCTCTACCTTCTGACGGGCATCCACCAGAATGGCATCGGCTTCCTCCTGTGCCTGGAAGAGTATCTTCTCCCGCTCCTTGGAGATCTGCTTGGCCTGCTTTATCTCCTCGGGAAGAGCGGCTCTTATTCGGTTGATGAGAACGAAGACCTTGTCCTCGTCAATCAGCTTCTTCCCGAAGGGCATAGTCCGGCTGCTCTCCATCAGTTCCTCAAGACGGTCCATCAGCTTAAGAATATCCATAGCTCTGCCTCCCCTGTCTTGCGCTCTTCGAGCGCGGTTGTTTGTTGTTGGTTGTTGGTTGTTCGTTGTTGGTTTCGGGATTCCCATGCAAGTCTTACAGAGTTCCCGGATGACCAACCTGCATTTTCATCTTCTGTCTTCTGTCTTCTAACTTCTGTCTTCTAACTTCCCACACCCCGGTAACCGGCTCAAACTCCTGGCTCCTGGCTCCTAGCTCCTGAACTCACAAACGCACTTTAATTCATACCCAGTCTCTCTCTAAGCCGTCTTTCCACGTGAGGCGGCACCATACAGGATACCGAAGCTCCGTAGCCGGCGATCTCCTTGACCATACTGGAACTGAGAAACGAATATTCGTTGGATGTCATCATAAAGAGCGTTTCTATACCGGGGTCCAGCTTATGGTTGGTGGAGGCCATCTGCAATTCGAACTCAAAATCCGATATGGCCCGCAAGCCTTTTACGATGGCGGTTACTCCGTTATCCCTGGCATATTTTACCAATAGACCGTCAAACGAAGCAACTTCTATCCCGGCTATATCGCTGACTGCCTCTCGCAGCATCTCCAGTCGCTCATCAGGCGAGAACATGGCCTCCTTGCTCTTGTTGACGGCTACGGCTACTATGAGACGGTCGAATATCGAAGCGGCTCTTCTTATTATATCGATATGACCGTTGGTTACCGGATCAAAGCTGCCGGGATACAACGCCGTTCTCATGAAAGCCTCCTATATAACGTCAATACAGTGTTGCCGTATCTATACTTACGGACGACTATGAGGTCTCCCGTCTTTTCCGGCAGCACGGTGTGATAATCGGTTTCCA
>JAQVUQ010000138.1 GCA_028699365.1 bacterium
CTTTACCAGAACCTCCGCCTTCAACCCCTTGCTCATTCGGTTCAATCTTACCAGGGGTGTGTTTCCTACGACCCCGGTAATATCATTATATATCTTACTCATTTTATCCTCCTGTTGCAGTTATTCTGGTCACAGGCTGAGGGCTGAAGACTGAAGGCTGAAGGAGTTTACGCTCAAGTAGACCTCTATGGTCTTTTATCCAGGCTTACTTCTCCACCTTGATTAAGGCTATCAAACTAAGCCTGAGCGTTCTACTTCAGGCTTCAGCCTTAAAAGCTTCAGCCTGTCTGTCAGCCTTGGCTGAGACCCAGCGCCTGATCCAGATCGGCGATGATATCATCCAGATTTTCAAGACCTATGGACAGGCGCACAAAGTCGTCCGTCACCCCGGTAGATGCCTGCTCTGCCGGCGTGAGCTGCTGATGTGTGGTAGAGGCGGGATGTATGATGAGACTCTTGGCATCGCCGATGTTGGCCAGATGCGAGAAGAGTTTGACCGCCTCGATCAACTTGCCCCCTGCCTCCCGGCCACCCTTGATACCGAAACCGATTATGGCTCCCTGGCCCGCCGGCAGAAATTTCCCGGCTCGTTCGTGATCCTTATGGCTGGGCAGGCCCGGGTAATTTACCCAGGCTACGGCCGGATGCTTCTCCAGCCACGCTGCCGTCGCCAGAGCATTGGCCGAATGCTGCCTTATGCGCAGCGGCAGAGTTTCCAGGCCCTGCAGGAAGAGCCAGGAGTTGAACGGCGACAAGCACGGTCCCAGATCGCGGAGCAAGCTTACCCTGGCCCTGATGATATAGGCGATGCCGGGCACTACGGCCTCATCATGCAGGCCGAAGGCCGCCCAGTAATTGACTCCGTGATAAGACGGATCGGGCTCGGTAAGCTCCGGGAACTTGCCGTTGTTCCAGTTGAATTTGCCGGAATCGACGATGGCGCCGCCGATGCTGGTGCCATGACCGCCGATGAATTTGGTCAGAGAGTAGACGGCTATATCCGCCCCGTATTCAAAGGGATTGAAGAGCGGCGGCGGAGCTACGGTGTTGTCGATTATCAGCGGGATGCCGTGGCTGTGGGCGATATCCGCAATGGCCGGGAAGTCATCCACGTTGTTCCCGGGGTTGCCCAGGCTCTCCAGGTAGACCAGGCGGGTATTGTCATCTATGGCCGCCGCTACGTTGGCGGGGTCCGAAGAGTTCACAAAGCGAACCTCTATGCCCAGCCGGGCCAGGGTGTAGTGAAAGAGATTATAGGTTCCTCCGTAAAGGTAACTGCCGGAGACGATGTTCTGGCCTGCCCCGGTCAGGTTGAGCACGGCCAGAGTTATGGCCGACTGGCCGGACGCAACCGCCAGGGCTCCGGTGCCGCCGTGCAGTTCCGCCAGGCGCTTCTCCAGCACATCCGTAGTAGGGTTCATCAGTCGTGTGTAGATGTTGCCGAACTCCTTCAAGCCGAAGAGATTGGCCGCATGCTCAGCCGAATTGAAGACGTAGGACGTCGTTTGATAAAGCGGCACCGCCCTGGCGTTGGTAGCGGGATCGGGCGCCTGCCCTCCGTGTAAGGCTACGGTTTCTATTCCTATTTTACCTGTCTCTGTCATCTCTTTATCCTTCCTTTCAACACTTGACCCCTATCCGCTTATATACTATATGTGTTGTAGGTCCGGCTCTTCTCTTTCTGTTTCTCCACCAGGCTTTCCAGGGTTACCCCCTGCAGCGTGTTGAGCAGAACCTCGGACACGTCATTCCAGAAATCCCTCGATGCGCAGGAAGCGGAGCGGACGCAGGCAGTAGGGTTATCCACACAATCCACCAGGCACAACGGCCCTTCAACGGCACATATCACATCTTTCATGGTGATTTCGGCTATGGGCCTGGATAATGAATAGCCGCCGCGGGCTCCACGCCTGACAGTCAGCAACCCCGCTGTCTTCAATGGAGGAACGAGTTGCCAGAGATACTTCTCCGATATCTCCTGCCGATGGGCAACGTCCTTGAGAAGGATCGGACTTTCACCTTCGTTCATGGCCAGATCCATCACCAGACGTACTGCATACCGCCCTCTTGTAGATAATTTCATTCAAACCACCTCTTCTCGTTGTAATCTCAACTAATTCTACTGCTTTAGTAGAGATTATATACGGCGGTCAGATCTTTGTCAATACCACGTGCTGCGAAAGTTTGCTTGATTATAAGTCACTAAATCCATACGGTTTGTATAACTGTAGATAAACATGAAAGATTGCATATAAGTTCTACTATTGCCCGTAGTACGTAAGTTTGGTATATTATAAGTAAGAATTCAGATTTAAAGGTGTTTGAAGATGATAAAAAAGATAATCACCTCCCTCTCACTGGGAAAAAAAGGCGTCAATAAGGTCCTGGGCGATCTGGAGACGGAGATAATGGATATCGTCTGGAGCTCCGGCGCCTGTAGTGTACGCGATGTTTACGAGAATATCCGTCTCCGACGCAAAATAGCTTACACCACCGTCATGACGATTATGTCACGACTGGCAAAAAAAGGGCTGCTCAAACAGACCCGTCGGGACGCGGCCTATATCTACGCCCCGGTGATGAGCCGGGAACAGTTCGCCTCCGGCTTTGTAGGGCAAGTGGTGGAAGATCTGATGAGCGACTTCTCGACGCCTCTCCTCTCCCACATCATAGAGCAGGCGGCCGATGACCCGGAGAAGCTTCAGGAATTATCCGAGCTGATAAACAGAAAGCTGGCGGAGAAGAGCTGATGTTCGCCCTTCTCAGAGATCTGGGACAGGAAATCCATCCTTATATCATATATATATTCATCGGCACGCCGATAGCCGTGCCGATCACCCTGCTAGCCGTCAGGCTGGGCAGGGTCGTCGCGCCGGGCTGGCGCACGGCCTTTTACGCCCTGCCGCTGGTTATGCCGCCGCTGACCTACGCCGTTACCCTGCTTCTGTTCGGATCCTGCCGCATGAGTGTGGACGGCTCTCTGTTGCCGCTGAACATCGTATGTCGCCTGGGAGGGTATCTGGGCAGCTTCGTTCTGCCTTTAGTGGTCTTATCCGTTCTGGCTTTCGTTTACAGAATCGTCCTGGATTCGGGCAGGCTCATATCTCATCTGCGCCGTCTGGAAGAGGTGACCGATGCCGATCTTCTCAGTCGTTTCCGGGAACTGGCGGAGAGAAGCGGCATCACCGCACCCCGGCTGCTGGTTGCTCAAAGCGATTACCCTGCCGCGCACGCCGTCTCCATCATTCGCCCCGGCGTCATCGTAACCCGCGGGCTTCTGGACAAACTGGAAGCGCCTGAGCTTGATGCGGTTCTGGCCCACGAATTATCCCATATCCGTCGCCGGGATACTCTCTTTACCCTGATGCTGGGACTGCTCAGCGCTCTGCAGGCGTTCAACCCCTTTGCCGGCCTGATGATGAAGCTGGCGCTGGGCGAGAGAGAGAAGGTCTGTGATGCAGAGGCAGCCAGAATCACCGGCGATCCCCTCTCCCTGGCTTCCGGCCTGCTGAAGATAGCCCAGGGAAGAACCCTGCAGACGGCAGAGTCCGCTGCCGCAGGGCCGGTAGCGGAACGTATTGCCGCGGTCATAGATCCTGGTAATTATGATAAGAGAAATCACCTCTGGCTTTTGCTGATAGCTGTAGCCATAACCGTCGTGCTTTTGCTGGCTATATGTTGAGCTAAGAAATAGAGGCCGAAGGCATGAGTGTCTCATGCCTTCGGCCTTGAGGATATAGATTGTCTTAGTGGCAGGCTCCCCCGCCGGCAGGGGCGACCGGGGCCGGATGGCAGCTCTTATTGCCCTGCCTGGGTGCCGGAGCGGCTTCTTTCAGATATTTCTCCGGAGCCTTTTTGAAGCTGGTCACGCACTTGTCGCAGCAGAAATAGTAGGTCTTCCCTTTGTAATTATAGACTTTGGCCTTGGACTTAGCTATCTTCATGTCCTTCATGACCGTGCAGGTCACCTTTTCTTCTGAAGCCTTCTTATCGGCTGCAGTACTCTTGCCCATACTCATGCACATCATCAGTTTATGCCCTGAGCAATGCTCCTTGACGGCACCGTAAGACCTGATGCCCGCTCCAATTGCCAGCACTCCCGCAAATACCATTATCAATCCCATAACTTTCCACTTTTTCATCTTTCCGACCTCCTGATTTTTCGATACTCTACTTGCCGAACAGACTTGAAAATTCTCTGGTAAACTGCAACATCACCGTCGTCCCATTGCGATCCTCCCCCGGGATACGCCCCAGACTACGCTCGGCGGCGATACGAATGGTCGTATCATCATTGATTTTGCGGCCATACGCCGCTCCCAGCCGCAGCCGGCTGCCGCCCGGCTGCTCCCAACGCGCCAGTTGTGTCGTAATCTCATTCTTTTCGTTGAGCGCGCGATTCCATTGCAGGAACTGACCGTTGACACTGCCGTCAGAGTCGCGCCCGCCTATCACTTCCGCCCGCCATGTGTCCCGACCGGCACTGTATTCCATATCCAGTCCAAGCCGGGTTTTATCGGTAAAGGTCAGGGAATGATCGAGCGGCATATCCATAATCGCCTCTTCCATCACGGGATCGACCAGGGTGGAGAAGCGCGGCATATCCTTGCCGTAAAGCCCGGAGACGCCGGCCGTGAGTATTCCGCCGTTGGCCAGGTCGAACCGCCGGGCGATTCTTCCTGCCGCTATGGGCTTGCCGTTATTGTCGTTGCGTACGCCGTTTCCGCCCATGGCCGCCATCCAGTAGTCGTAGTCGCCTTTGAACCCTTCCACGCTTACGCCCCGGTCGATCCGCACGCCCAGGCTCTGCGGGTAAAGCGTCTGCAGCGGGCGGGTATGGGTTTCATAATAAGCAAGGTTGCCGAACGGCACCACAAACTGCCCGAAGCGGATATTCGGCTTACCCAGGCCCATCTTATAGATGCCGTAAGCATTTCCGAAGTGCATCTCCTTGCCCCGGCCATCGACGCCCTTCATCTGCGTGACATACGGCCATTGCAGGGCTAAGTCGAGCACGTCACGTTCGCCGTTGTTGATGGTCGCCGTGGTCTCCACCTCCGCCGCCATCAGCTTACCAGCCGTCTCATACATCGGGTCCGCCCCGGTGGCGGCCATGTTCATCAGTTGATAATCCAGTCGCCCGCTGGTGTTGGAATCTGAAATGTGCCACCCTTTTGGAGGCTGTTGCTGCTCGGCAGGCATATTATCCGTTTCCGCGGCGACACCCCCGCCTGTAACTATCAGCAATGTCGCCAGCGCAATAATGCTTGGCTTCAAGATCCCCATACAATTTCTCCTCATCCAGACGCAAACTACAAGCTTAAACCCTTCAGTCTTCAGACTTCAGACTGCTCTCCATGGCGCTGTCGCGCCCTGGAGAGCTTATGCGGCCGTCACGTAATTCGATTATGCGGTCGGTCTCATCGGCCAGCGTGGGATCGTGGGTGACGATGACGATGCCCAGCCCCTCGGCCTGCAGACCGCGAAAGATGTCCATGATGGCCGTTCGCGATTGATGCTCCAGGCGTCCGGTCGGTTCATCGGCCAGCAGTAACTGCGGCTTGCGCACCAGCGCGCGCGCAATGGCCACACGCTGCATATCGCCGCCGTTGAGCTGATGCGGCAAGGCATTGACCTCTCTCAATCCCACGCGCTCCAACGCTTCCAGGGCGCGTTCTCGTCGCCGGCTCTCCCGCGCAAATATCATCGGCAGTTCCACGTTCTCCACCGCCGTGAGCGTCGGGATGAGATAGAAGAGCTGGAAGATGAACCCGATATGGTCACGACGGAAGGCGACCAGTTCCTTCTCCGGCATGCCGGTCACCTCGGTGCCGCAGATATTTATATTCCCCTTTGTGGGCGTATCGAGGCAGCCTGCCTGGTTGAGGAAGGTGGTCTTGCCCGAACCGGAGCGGCCGACGATGCCGAGCATTTCGCCCGCCTGCACCGTCAACGACATCCCTGCCAGGGCATGGATGGTTTCCGATCCCCGCTGATAACTGCGCCACACATCAGTCGCCTGAAGAATTGGGGTCTGCATATCGATTACTCCTTTCCTTTGGCCAACCGGCCGTCTCTCAGGTGAGTTACACGATCGATGCGCCCGGCAAGCTCCTGATCATGGGTTGCCAGGACTATCACCAGGCCGTCGTCGTTCAACTCACGGAAGAGTTCAAAGATGCTGTCGCGCGTCCTGGTATCCACATTGCCGGTCGGTTCATCGGCCAGCAGCAGTTTGGGCCGGTTGATGAGCGCACGGGCGATGGCCACGCGCTGCATCTCCCCGCCGGACATCTCGGCCGGACGGTGCGTGAGCCGATGCCCCAACCCTACGCGTTCCAGCAGTTCGACAGCATATGCCCGATCCTCTTTACCGGCCCAGAGCAACGGCATCTGCACGTTCTCCACCGCCGTCAGCGTCGGTATAAGAAAGAATTCGATGAAGATGAAGCCGATATTCTCCAGTCGCAGACGGTCACGCTTGCCTTCGGCCAACCGGACTTTCTCTCCATCCGCTACGATCTGTCCGGCCACAGTAAGCGAACCGCTCGTCGGCACATCCATCACGCCCAGAAGGTTGAGAAGGGTCGTCTTGCCCGCGCCGCTGGGTCCGAGCACGCAGTAGAAGCCCCCGGTCTCAAAAGACAGGTCTATATCGCGTAAGGCATGGATCTCTTCCGGACCGCGACGGTATACCTTCCCCAGGCCGGCAGCGGTTGCGACTCTACCCTGTATCGTCTGACTCTGCTGCGTAACGGTTGTTTTTGTCATGATACGCCCTCCGTTAATTAGCGCCACGAATGGCTTCGATAGGTTTGACGGCGCCTGCACGCCAGGCGGGATAGAAGCCAGCCAGCACGCCAAGGCCGATCGAGAGTCCCAGACACGCCAGGATAATACCCGGTGAGACATCGATAAGGGTAGTATCCGGCAGGGACGAGAACTGTGAGGCCAGCGCTTTGCGCAGGAACCACTCCACGCCGCGGGCACTGGTTACGGCCAACACGATGCCGGCCAATCCCCCGGCCGTGCAGATGAGCACCGTTTCGGTCCAGATAAGGGCGAAGATATCCCGCGGGTCGGCGCCGATAGCCTTCATCATGCCTATCTCCCTGGTGCGCTCGAACACAGCCATGAGAATGGTATTCAATA
>JAQVUQ010000139.1 GCA_028699365.1 bacterium
TTTTCTTGGCGAGGTGAAGAAGTAAGTTTTTACCCTACAACTTTCTGACATTCCACTAAGGCCGCTATCCCGCTTCTCAAGCGGGATACGGCCTTGCTTGCCTCCGCTTTGCTGCCAAAGTCAGGATATGTATTATATACCATAGGCTCGGTATGTATGTCAATAACCTTACACATGGCATATCAAGTTTAATAATATGGCTATCCTGTTATGCTACATGCAACTTGATACTGCAGCCGTTTATAGTCCTTTATCTCAGATAATAAGCCTCTCTATATATGTAATACATTTATAGATAAATGTATTACATATATAGAGATTTAACATTTTCACGGGTAGCTTGCAAAGACAGCTAGGCCTATTTTTCCTTGACAGCAAGCGCAGATTAATATACATTATTTGTATTACAAATAAAAATGGACAGGTATATACTATCCATATTACGTTAAGAGACGGGAGATACTGTCTGATGGAAGAGTTCAAATTGCGTCGCAGGAGGCTGTTCTTTGACTGGCATATGCCGGACTTCCTGCCGGAGGTCAAGCTCGATACGGATTACTTTATAGATAAGGCGGTCGAAATAGGCAGCGAGTCCATAGATTTTATGGGCAGAAGCGCCTTCGGCAACTGCCTCTATCCCTCCAAAGCCGGCCGATCCAATAAAGCCATTCCCGGCGACGGTGACATCTTCGGCAAAGTCTGCCGGGCAGCCAAAGCCAGAGGTCTCGAATTTATCGCCTATTTCAATATGACCCTGAACGATGCCCTTGCCGCGGAACATCCTGATTGGCTGCAGGTAGACAAAGACGGTAATCCGGCCAACTTTGAGAATTACGCCACCTTCTGCCTCAACTCACCGTACAGAGAGCTGTCATACCGGCATATAGAGGAGATAGCTTTGCAATTCGAGGTGGACGGGTTCAACCTGGATATGCAGTACTTTCATCCTTACGGCTGTTTTTGCAAATGGTGCAAAGCAGCCTTTAAGGAGAAATTCGGATACGACCTTGACCCTGACCGATTTGATCGGCCTGAGAACTGGCTGGATCTCTTCACCTTCAGGCGGGAATCCCGAAAAGATCTTATACTGGGAGCCAAGCAGCACGGCGACGCCGTCAGACCCAATCTGGCCTGGACCTGGAACCACTCAGGTATGTTCAGTGACAATCCGGAGCTTGATGCTCACGCTACGTTCATTGCTTGTGAGGCCCACCCACCGAGGTACTTCGGCACTATCGCCACGGCCAAATGGATGCAATCCTCCGGCAAGCCGTTTGAATTCTGGATGCCGGAAGGCATCGGCAGTTGGGGTGACTGGACCATCACCACGGAAGGCACCCTGAAGGGAATGTGCGCCGTAGCCCTGGCACACGGAGGCTCCATCGCCTTCAATCATGTCGCCCCTCCCTGCGGTGATTACGCCGGTCGGGTATTCCCCGGCGTCTACGACATGCTGAAGCAGGTAATGGACTGGATCAAAGAACGGGAAGACCTGTGTATCAGCAGAAGCAGTGTGCCGGTAGTCGGCCTGCTTTATTCGGATAATACCCGGGCTATCCAGGAAGCGGCCGTGCTGGAAAAACAGAACAGTCCGGATAAAAACTACACCATCCCGGATTATGCCCTTGATTACACCAACTATATGACGGCGCAGAAGCTGCTGGCGGAGTGTCATCTGGTGCATGATTTCATCTATAACGAGAACTACCTGGACCGCCTGGAGGAATACGAAGCCGTTGTTCTTCCCAACACGGCTTTTGTGGATGACAAATCCGCCGACCGGATCAGGGAATACGTTGCGGCGGGCGGTAACGTGCTGGCTACATATACTACATCACTGTCCGACAGCACCTCCAGACAGAGAGATAACTTCCTGCTGGCCGACCTCTTCGGAGCGGATTTTTCAGAGTGGTCGCCCTATTCCGTAGCCTATATAGACCGCTTCCGGGAAGGCTTCGGCGAGAAGCTGCCCGACCTGCCTATACTTGTAAAAGACACCGGCTACCAGCAAAACCCGGTGCATAAGGTCATCTACTGCAACTTACGTCCCGGAGCCAGAGCTCTGGCCTTCTTTACCGAGCCTGTGCTGGAATCGGATTGGAAGGCTGGACGGCACATCTACCACGACCATGCCCCGGCAGGGAAGCGCACTGATCGGCCGGCTGTAATCATTAACAGCTTCGGCAAGGGCAAGTGCGTCTTCATGCCCTTCCCCATTATTCAGACATATGACTTCCGCCCTGCCCCCTGGCAGAGAACCATGATCCTGGATGCCTTCTCCACGATGGGAGTGCCCGGAAAGATACAGCTTGATGCGCCTTACGCCATACATGCCTCAGCCGTTACGGATGAAGAAGGCTGGCTTATACATCTGGTGCGCCTGCAGCAGGAGACGGGCTCCATGTTCCTGGACACCACCAGCCCGTCCGGCCGGGTAACCTGCACCATCCGCCCGCCCTGGGAGACACAAGGTGTGGAGAATGCTCTCACCGGTGAAGTCCTGGATTACAGCCGGTCGGGAGAAGCCCTGTCGTTTATCGTGCCCCAGGTAACGGATCACGAGATAATCAGAGTAAGAAGAGAGTAAATTAGGATAAGAGGTCAGGCAAAAGAGAGGTAAGCAGCCTTATGAAAAGAAGAGTAATGCTGGGTTTTGACATGGAGACGGACATAGGGAGCTGGACACCCTACTACGAAGGACTGGTGCATGGCACTCCCAGGATACTGGAGGTGCTGGCACGCCATAATGCCGGGGCCACCTTCTTCTTTACCGGAGAGGCGGCACAGTTGCATCCGGAGATAGTGGCCATGGTGGATGAAGCCGGCCATGAAACAGGCTGCCATACCCTCTACCATGAGACCATAGGAGATGAACTATTCTCCATCCCCGGAGTCAGGCCGGTGCTGCCGGAGGAGTGCTATCACCGCATAGAGGTGGCTACCGATGTAGTGCAGCAGGTCCTGGGCAAGAAGATCGTCTCCTTCCGTGCTCCCAGACTGTGGGGCAGCACGGCCATGGTCAACGCTCTGGAGGATCTGGGATATATAGCCGATGCCTCCTACCCCATGTATTACTACCGGGACAGGTTAACGCCCTATCATCCCAGCCGTGAGGACTGGACTAAAGAAGGGGATATGAAGATCCTGGAGATACCCAACTTTGCCGATATGACCATGGAGAGCACCGATCAGTATGGCAGAGACAGGGATCAATGGCCCCTCTTCCGCACTGAAGGAGCGGAAGCCCTGATGAAGCATGTGGACAGTATGCTGGCTATGTATGAGAGTAAAGGTCTTGATGCCGTCATCTGCCTCTACCTGCATCCCTGGGAGTTCCACGAGATGCCGCAGGGGATCATCCACTATGGAGAAGGAGCGGTGCTGCCGGATCCCTTTATAGTCAAGAACTGCGGCGAGCCCGCCGTCAAGGAACTGGACAGCCTGATGGGAATGCTGGCAGAACGCGGTGCCGCCTTTGCAGGCGCCGGGCAACTGGCCAAAAATAGACTGAAGGCTGAAGACTGAAGGCTGAAGTAGAACGCTCAGGTTTAATTGTCAGCCTTGATTAAGCTTGAGATGTAAGCTTGGATAAAACTAAAGAAGTCTGCCTGAGCGTAACTACTAATAGCCTTCAGTCTTCAGCCAAAAAAGCTAATTTAAGAGGAGGAAGAAATAATGCTAACTATACCCGCAGAAGAATTCAAATTACGCCAGAAGAGGGCGCAGGAGATGGTCAGAGAGGCAGGACTTGATGCCCTGCTGGTGCACAGCCATGAGGCTGACTTCGCCAATGCCAGATATCTGTCCGATTACTGGCCAATCTTCGAAAGCGCCGGAGTGGTCATCCAGTCCGAGGGCGATCCCATGCTGATAATAGGCCCCGAGAGCGAGACCTTTGCCAGGGATCACAGCACCATACCGGATATCAAGAAGATACTTTACTACAGGGAGGCCGCAGAGCCGGATTACCCCGATATAGTCATAGACAGCTTTGAAGAGGTCTTTGCCTCCGTCAACAACGGCAAAGGAGTAAAGAAGCTGGGTATAGCCGGCTGGACAGCCATGCCCATATCCGTCTATGAAGCCCTGAGAAACGCTCTGCCCGGTGTGGAGATAGTCAAGGCGGACGATATCATGTATCGCTTGAGAATGATCAAGAGCGATAACGAGATAGCAGTGCTCAAGGAAGCCTTCAAGGTATGCGAGACGGCGGTGGAAGCGGTGCTTAGCGGCATGAAGCCCGGCATGACGGAGCTGCAGGTAGTGGGCATAGCCCAGGAAGCCATGTATCGTAATGGAGCAGAGTATGAAGCCCATCCCACTTATGTGCTCTCCGGCATCAACAGCTCACACGCCATAGGACGTCCCACCTACAGAGTATTACAGACGGGAGATCTGGTGCAGCTGAATATCGGAGCCAGGGTAGCCGGCTATTCCCCCAGCATAGGGCTGCCGGTATGTGTAGGCAAGATGGATGCAGCCATGAAGGATCTGGTATCCTTCGGCCTTGAAGCCCACCATAAGACGATGGAGTGGATGAAGGCCGGCATCCCGGCCGGAGAGGTAGCTCGCAACTTCTTCGATTACGTGGAGAAGAAAGGCTATGGAGATAACCTTCTTTACGGACCGTGCCATGGATTGGGCATGATAGAAGTTGAGCGTCCCTGGATGGAGAGCACCTCCACCTATCCGCTGCAGGAGAACATGACCTTCCAGGTGGATACTTACCTGTGCCGTCCCGAATACGGCCTCAGGTGGGAGAGCGGCGTGCGCATAACCGATACAGGTGTGGAGCAGTTCTCCGATAAATACAGGGGTATCTTTGAAATAGCTTGACACGGTATTTAGGCTTGGTATATAGTTCATGTATAGATAATGTATTACAAATTGCAAGGATACACATGATATGAAAGGGAAGAAAACTATCAACGGCTCCGAGTCACTGCCGCAAAGAATCAAAGCGGATATTCTTACGCGTCTCGCTTCCGGGTGGCTGATGCCCCATGCCAAATTCCCATCAGAGCAGAGCATTGCCGATGAATACGGCGTAAGCCGTATAACCGCCCGGCATGCCATACTGGATTTGATAAACGAAGGAGTGCTGACCAGAGAATCCCGTAAAGGCACTTATGTTGCGGAGATTGAGGAAAAAGCTACTGTTTCGGATAGTAAAGAGCTGAACGCCGTACTGCTTATAGTTCCTGACCTTGGTATATCCTACTATTACAGAGTGATAGACGGTATATATACAACACTCCGTCGAAGCGGCTACGACATCGTTCTGCGTCTGACATCCGATGATTCTCTTCTGGAGCGAAGTTACCTGGAAACCGCTGAAAGCATGGGTATAAAAGGCGTCATTCTCATAGGCCAGACATACACCGGCATAAATGTCGATGCCATTAGAAATATTAATGCGCGATTGCCTTTCGTAATGCTGGATATAAGCATCGATGAAGCCGGCTGTGATACTGTGCATAGTGATGACGTACATGGTGCCTACCTGGTAACAAAGCACCTTATTGAATTGGGGCATCGAAGAATAGCACATCTGTCAGCGGTTGACGATCGCCTTGCCGGTTATACGCAGGCGCTGGAGGAGAAGGGGTTAGCTTACGATCCCGAGCTTGTGCGGCAAACCCATTGGTCTGTGGAAGAGGGCTACAGCGAAACATATAAGCTTATGCGGAACAACCGTGACGTAACCGCTGTTTTTGCCGCAAACGATGCGCTGGCAGCCGGTGCCTACAAAGCTCTCGTAGATTTGGGTCTTTCAGTACCGGGCCAGGTTGCTCTTGCCGGTTATGGCGATACCAGCATGGCCAAACATGCTGCTGTTCCACTTACCACAGTTAACCAGGAACCGGTCAAGGCCGGTCATGAAGCTGCCAGACTGCTGATAGAGAAGATGCTGCTTATCCGGCCTCTAAGTGCGGTTGAGAATATAGTGGTGCCGGTCAGACTTGTCGTACGTCAGTCGTGCGGCATAAAAGAAGCGCTTGAAATAGCAAAATAGCCTTGGGTTCTGCGGTTTCAGGTTTAGAAAAAAGGCCTCCCGTCGCGTTGTGACGGGAGGCCTTTTGTGTATCTATTTTACCCGGCTTATGACAGGCGCAGCACGGCATAGCCATAGCCGCCTGAGACGGATATCAGCAGCCCGTCATTCGATACGATCCTGCTGTGCACCGTTGTCGATGCGGACACATCCACGGCGGTTATGGTCTTGCCGACAAACTGTGCCGGCAGTGCCACCTGATGCATTTTAAGGTTCTTGTGATAGTCCAGCACCAGCACGATATCATTGCCGTCCATATACCAGGTACAGACCGTGGCATCCGGATCTATGGCCGGATTGATCCAGCAGCGATAGCCTACGGCCTCAAAGTAGCTGTCCGCCGGCAGACGTCCGTTTACCAATCCGGTCATGCCGTTATCTATGCCGTGGGGATACTGTTTTCGACTGACATACAGAAAAAAGGCATTGTTCACCAGCGTCTTGCGAATAGCGGGAACGCCTATGCCTCGTAGCTGAGAATAGCCCATCAGGAATCCATGTGACGTGACGCCCTCAACTGTTTTGACCAGTTGTGCGAACCTCTCCGGCGGATTGTCGGCATCAGACCATGAGTCTGTTCCCAGGCTCAGCGTCTCGATAGTATCCGTTATGTCCTCCATAGTCTGGAAGTTCCATGCTTTGAGTTTGCCGACGACAGGCTTTGTCTTGGGGATATACTGCCAGAGCCGCCTGCCGCTGCCGCTTTGCACGAAGAGCGGCGCTGCCTGCATAAACCCGACATAGCCCAGGGCAACGTCTTTATACGTTCTGATCGTATGATATACGGTAACGGCCCCGTTGCCGGCGTAACGATAGGTGATGCAAAAGCGCATATCGGAATCGATACTCGGGTCGTTGAACATCGGCTGGGTTGAACTGCCTGCATGCGCTTTCAGATAATCCACTACGGATGCCAGGTTGGATATATCGTAGGTGTTTGCAATATCTACATACTTGCAGGTGTACACTCCGTCGGCCGTAACCTCCGTGGTGCCGTCGAGCAGTACCTTGAAAATGCGGTTCTGGGTCATGGACTCCAACTGGTTCAGCAGTTTGGCGCTGATACCGATATCGCCGGTATGCACGGCCTTTG
>JAQVUQ010000140.1 GCA_028699365.1 bacterium
TGCTCTGGAGGGCGAAAACGCCTGAATGGCAGAAGAAAAAAGCTGCCTGTCGGAAGTTTTTAAGGAAAATATCTTGCCAAAAATCGTTTTTACTCTTATCATAGTATTGCTTACCGGATGGTGCTCCGGGGTCTGGGGGTCAGACCTCGAATTTAGCAATAGCTTGTTGTAGCATATAGAGTCGTGACTTTACATTAATCAGTCATGCTGTTCCAATTACACCGCATGCCTGTTGTATAATCTAAGATGTGGAACGAACAGATGCACAGGGAGGCCAATCGTAAATGCGGAACGTCTGGTCACGTTATGAGATTGAGACGGTAGTCTCGGATTACCTGCTGATGTTGGATAAAGAGTTGCGAGGAGAGCTATACAGTAAGACGGTCCATCGGCGTAATCTATCTGGATTACTCGATAACCGTTCTGAGGGTTCTATCGAACGAAAGCATCAGAATATAAGCGCAGTAATGATTAAGCTTGGATATCCGTATATATCCGGTTATAAGCCGCTTGGTAACTTTCAGGCCTTGCTGGCGGAAATAGTCAGCGAATGGGTTGACGGAGATCAGACGTTGGCTGATAGCGTTTCCTCGTCTGTTGTGGCACCGGCTAAAGTTCCGAGTGTAGAGGACATACTCGCAAGACTGGAGGTGCCTCCTGTCACTCCTACTGTTAAACGTGAGATGCTCCATGAAACATCGCAACAATATGTCTGGAAGCGACCTGCCGTAAACTATTTGGAGCGCGAGGCTCGTAATGCCTCACTTGGAAAAGCAGGGGAGCAATTCATCGTTAATTATGAACGTGCAAGACTGATGCTGGAAGGGAAGGATAGCCTGGCTGAGAATGTTGAGCATGTAGCTGTTACAGAAGGAGACGGGGCCGGCTTTGATATCCGCTCGTTTGACGTGGATGGATCTGATCGCTTCATCGAAGTTAAAACGACATCTTATGGAAAACAAACGCCCTTTTTTGTCACAGGCAACGAACTTTTCGTTTCACGGGAGTGTGAGAATCGTTACTACCTGTATCGCCTGTTTGATTTCCGTGCGGATCCACGCCTTTATACGCTTAGTGGGGCACTGGATAAGGTCTGTGCTCTTGAGCCTGTGCAGTTTACCGCTCATGTAAGGTGAATACCGACTGACAAACTAAAGTATACATCGCAGTAACGAAATTCTATAAGTAGAAAGAGGGAGAAATGGAATTCTTGCCTATCATGTCAAACGAAGAAAAAGTCTACGCCGGGTTTGGGAAGCGGGCTGGGTGTCAGACCTCGAATTTAGTAATAGGAACGCTTAGGGACGTACCTTGACGTGTTTGACTAACGCATTGCTGACATTGCACCTGGAAAATAGGCGCTGTCCCTATTATTCTATTCAGGCGTGTTTTTGAATATGTGGAAACAAACCTCTCGTCCTTGACGTCTGTTTACCGGCGCGATACAATTTTTTCGTCAGTATGTATTATGAGTGCAGTGGGCGATAATAAATATGAATACAATCGAATCAACTCGTTATAAAGCTCAGGAACTGGCCTACCAGGCAATGAAAGCGTGCGACCCGCAGGAGGCAGCACGTCTATGCAGTAAAGCTCTGGAAATAGACCCAAGATGCGTAGATGTGCTGTCCATGATGAGCGGTATATTTGAGGACGTTCACGAGCGAATCGACAAGCTTGCCTGGGTGGTCGGGATTGCCGCGGAAGACCTTGGCGGTGAATCCTTTTTTGAAGAGCACAAGGGGCACTTCTGGGGTATGGTGGAAACCCGGCCGTATATGCGGGCACGCTTATTCCTTATTCATTCGCTTCTGGAAGCAGGCAGGGCTGAGGATGCAATCGCCCATTATGAGGCCATGCTGGAACTGAATCCCGGTGACAATCAGGGGCTTAGATATCCTTTGATGGGTCTCTATTTGGAGACCGGCAATGTTGCGGGTGTACGTCGATTGTTTGATGAGTATGATGAGCCCACAGCGGTATTCGTCTGGTCGCGTGTTCTGGAACGCTTTCTCGTCGCTGATACCGACGGAGCGGAGCAGGCTCTGTCCGATGCACGAGAGGTTAACTCCTATGCAGAGAGCTATCTTGCCGGCGTGAAGCCGATGCCGGTTGAGTTGCCGGGCCGCTACGGGTTTGGCGATGAGAACGAGGCGATCGTCTGTTTCGATGCCATAGGGGGAGCCTGGCTGAAGCATAGAGAGGCGGTTGCCTGGCTGAGAAGCAATGCGCCGCAACAGATACCCGCTGCAAAGGTAGGGCGGAACGATCCCTGTCCGTGCGGCAGCGGCAAGAAATACAAAAAATGCTGTCTTGGAAGGGAGAGCGCTCCGTCTGCAGGGGGTGCCGGTGCAATCGCTGCTGAAGAGGTTCTGATGGAGATACGCCAGGCGATGGAGGGCAGGGAGTTTTCCTCTGATGAGGAGCTTCAGTCCTTCCTGCAGGGGTTCAATGAACGGCGTAACGGCAAGGTGATAGATGATTTTCAGGGGCTGTCTGCCAGGCAGATGCACCGTTTCCTTAACTTCCCGTTTGATTCTCCGGAGATAGTTAGCTTTGAATCTGATTTTGATGCACCGCCTTCGGCACCCATGCTGACCCTCTTCAACATGCTTGTCGATGCCATCGGTGACAAGGGGCTCAAGACGACCGTAACGGGCAACCTGCCGTTGAAATTTGTCCGGGAAGCGGCTCTTGCCTACTGGGGAGAAGAGAAATACCGGGAGAACACCCGGCTGGGCGATATCCGTACCGAGCCCGAGTTCTCCGATTTGCATGTCACGCGTATAGTTGCCGTGCTCAGCGGGCTTGTGCGTAAGTATAAGGGCAGGTTTATTCTTAGTAAGAAGTGCCGGAAGATACTGGAAGACGGCGGACCTTCAGGTGCTTATGCTTTGCTTCTGCATACATATATGCAAAAATTTAACTGGGGGTATACGGACGGCTTCCCGGAACTCAGCTTCATCCAGCATTCGTTCCTCTATACGCTTTATCAGCTTCACAAGTTCGGCGAGGAGTGGCGGTCAAATGCTTTCTATGAAGATATTTTTCTAAGGGCTTTTCCGGCGATCGTGGACGAGGTGCCGCCGGTGTATTATCGTGAGGCCGAAGATACCGTGCGCTGCTGCTATTCATGGCGTGCTCTTGAAAGGTTTGCAGTCTTTGCTGGTCTGGCCGAGATGCGGAGTAAGGCGGGTAAGCTGTTAGACAGGGACTTTGATCTAAGGAAACTGCCGCTGCTTGATCAGGCGGTAAAGTTTCATTAATCCCCGGGCCGATGATGCCGTTTCCTGAACCTAAGCCGCGGCACGCAGTGTGCAGCATACGGCACAAGGCAGAATAATAAATAGGGACAGCGCCCATTTATTGACGTAGACTTGGACTTGTAGTAGTATCAATCTATGCCACGTATAGCAAGAGTAGTAGCGGTAGGATTACCGCATCATATTACCCAGAGGGGAAACTACCGGCAGCCGGTTTTTCTGGATGACGATGATAGAGAGTGCTATTTGTCCTTGCTTCAGAAGTATGGCAGCAAGTATGGACTTACTGTATTGGCGTATTGTCTGATGTCTAATCATATTCATCTTATTGCAGTGCCTGAATACGAAGATACGCTTGCCAAGGCTCTTAACACAGCACATATGCGCTATTCTCAATATTTTAACAAGAAACTGAACGTATCCGGACACTTATGGCAAGGAAGGTTTTACTCATGCGTATTGGACGAAACACACCTTATAGCGGCCGCCGGATATGTAGAGAAGAATCCGGTGCGGGCAGGAATAGTTGCCAAGCCCTGGGAGTGGAAATGGTCCAGCGCAATGGAGCATATCGGTGACAATAGTGATCATGCGAAGCTCGAATTGGGAGATCTGCTGGATATCGCAGGCACAACCTGTAACGGATGGAAGAAGTATCTTGATACCGCTGAGAGCAAAGGGGACCTTGATAAGATAAGGCAGTGCAGCAGAAGCGGTCGTCCGATGGGAACAGCGGTATTTGTGGAAGATTTGGAGAGAACTCTTAACGTAACATTGCAAGCATTGCCACGAGGCAGGCCTAGAAAATAGGCGCTGTCCCTATTACTTTAAGCGAGTAATATAAGGATGAAAGGATTAGCACAATGTCCCACAAAGATTTTACACCACAGCATCGTGCCATCGGAAGAGCCGCTGCTTGGGCTATATTCTTCCTTGGGATAGTGTACGTTGTTACAACGGTTCTTGGATTTCTGTCTCTTAAGTCGCCTCAAGACCCAATCGGCGATCCATTCGTCTCAATTATGGAATTGCTCATCATTCCTCTTACTCTATTGTATGTCGTTATCATGGTCGCAGTTCACGCCTATGCGTCTGCTGAGGTCAAGGTATATAGTCTTATGGCCCTTTGTTTGATGATCCTACTGGCGGGTATTTCATCTAGTGTCCACTTTGTTGTTCTGACTGTAGGCCGTCAGATTGAAGCTGCTGGATTGACTTGGGCTCCTTTGCTTTTTTCTTGGAAGTGGCCATCCATAGTCTATACATTAGACATTCTTGCGTGGGACTGGTTCTTTGCTCTCTCAATGCTCTTTGCCGCACCTGTGTTCAAGGGAGGTAGGCTGGAGATAGCGGTGAGGATTCTCATGATTATCAGTGGGGTTCTGAGTCTGACGGGGCTTATCGGTGTGCCACTTGCCAATATGAATGTGGCGTATTGGGCCAATGTCCGGAATATCGGGATTGTTGGCTATGCTTTGGTATCTCCTGTAGCATTTCTGTTGTTAGCAGTAGTTTTTGGGCGTACCAAACAAGTGTCGAGATAGACCATGGGAAGACGGGGACATGAGGGGACGTACATTGATTAATTTGACTAACAGCAATCCGGATGAAAGGGTCGCGTCTACATTCTTGAGAAGACAACAATTGACGCTTCCTGATTCCGATGTTACAATTACTATTATATTATAATTATATTCAGAGGAATTGTAACGTAATGAGCAAAACACCTTTCGACACTATTATACAAATGACTAAAAAAAAGCAATCCATCCGTTCACGTGACCTTACAGCAGAAGGTATACCGCGTGCTTATCTGGGTAGACTGGTAGACAAGGGCCTTCTGATACACGAATCACGGGGCATATATACTCTGCCGGATATCGAGATAACGGAGCTTCATGATTTTGCCCAGGCCGCACGACAGGTTCCCACGGGTGTGATATGTCTTCTATCTGCACTCCGGTTTCATAATCTGACGACACAAAATCCATTTGAGGTATGGGTGGCGATAGGTGGAAGCCAGTGGAAGCCCAAGATCGAGTGTCCGGCTATCAGATTCGTGCGCTTCTCCGGCACCGCTCTGGAATACGGTGTTGAGCAGCATGAGATCGAAGGTGCTGCGGTTCGGGTCTACAGCCCGGCCAAGACCATCGCTGACTGTTTCAAATACAGGAACAAGATAGGTCTGGACGTGGCACTGGAAGCTCTGCGTGATTGCTGGAGACAACGGAAGGCCACCATGGATGATATCTGGGAAGCGGCAAAGGTCTGTCGCGTTGCCAATGTCATGAGGCCGTATCTGGAGTCGCTTACATGAGTGATAAACAATTAAAGGACATATCAGCGTCTATCCGACAACGATTGCTTAACCTGCGTGGCGAGTTAGGCGAGAACTTCATGATCATCCTGAACAGGTATGCGCGTGAAAGATTGCTGTACCGAATCAGCGTCTCTCCGCATAGCCAACGCTTTATCCTGAAGGGCGCAACGCTCTTTATGCTATGGGATGATCAGCCGCATAGGGTAACACAGGATATAGACCTGCTCGGATCAGGAGACAGCACTGTCCCGGAGTTCGTTCGAGTCTTCCGGGAGATCTGTTGTTTGCATGTAGACGACGATGGGTTGCGGTATCCAGTAAACGAGATAACCGGAGAGGAAATCCGAGAAGATCAAGTATACGGCGGCATCAGGATCAAACTCAGTGCCTATCTTGGCAAGGTGCGTATTCCAATGCAGGTCGATATCGGCTTCGGTGATACCGTGACTCCAGGGCCGGAGTCCGTAAATCTTCCAACCTTGCTTGATCTACCGGCCCCAAAGCTGCGCGCGTATCCGCGTGAGACGGTGGTTGCTGAGAAAGCACAGGCAATAGTAGCCTTAGGCATGGCAAACAGTAGGATGAAGGACTTCTATGACCTGTGGGTGCTATCCATGAAGCATGAGTTTAATGGCCGATCCCTCTCCGAAGCCTTGCATGCGACATTTGCAAGACGCCAAACGGTTATTCCGGAAGACGTGCCTCTGGGACTTTCGGAGGAGTTCGGAGTAGACGAGGTTAAGCGTGTGCAATGGTTGGCATTTATACGCAAGTCGGGTTTGGCTGCTGATAGTGGACCAGAGTTGCTTGCGGTGGTTAATGCAATACGGGCATTCCTATTGTGTCCGATGGAAGCGGCGAGAGAGGGGCGTCCCCTTGATTTGAAGTGGTTCCCGGACAGCGGATGGTCAAGCATTAATGATAAAGTCTGTAGGGAAAGCTCTCAATCGGTGCACGAAAAGCTGGAGAGTGCACTGCAGGAGGTCAATGCAAGATATCCTGAAGCACTGAAGGGATTGGCAGAGTAATGGGGATTGTCTTTCTTACATTGGAGAATATTCTAAGATTCCATTTATGCTAATTCGCACAAATTACTCGACAATTATATCATATTTGATATAATTGTCGTATGAGGCATGGAACATGAATTGGGAAATAGAGTTATATGCAAAAGAAAACGGGGAAATTCCCGTATTGGAGTTCCAGCGCAGCCTTACTGCCAAACACCGGGCTAAGTCTACTCGTGATATAGACATGCTGGCGGAGTTTGGAACGCTTCTTCGGGAGCCTTATGTAAAGGCTGTCAAAGGAGAAAGGTACAAGGGCTTGTGGGAACTCCGGACAAAGTTTGCCAGTGACATATCGCGTATATTCTATTTTCTGCCCGTTGGCAACCGTTTCGTTTTGCTTAATGGGTATGTGAAAAAGGACATGAAGCTCGATAGCCGCGAACTGGATATCGCGAAGAGATATATGGAAGACTATCTAAGGAGGACGCAAGATGAATAGGAC
>JAQVUQ010000141.1 GCA_028699365.1 bacterium
AGCGATACCTCAGGCAATAATAACAACGGAACGCTTGTCAATATGGATACCAACACCTGTTGGGTAAATGGTCGCTTGGGTAAAGCACTGGCGTTTGACGGCGTAAATGATTACGTTAACTGCGGCAACAACTCAAGTCTGAATATTACAGATGCCATAACGATCGAGACGTGGATAAAGTTCGATAGCTTTGCAGATTGGGCAAAGCCGCTTGATAATAACCTATACAGAATTTTTCATAGAGGCTGGGGGCACAGTTTATATTTTCTCTACCACATAGCTGAATGTGCAAGACCTGGTGATTCTTCCTGGGATTATTGGGCCGGCGTAGGGAGTTTGACCGGTCTGCAGGCAGGGCAGTGGTATCACGTTGCCTGCGTCAAGTCAGGGAATACGATGAGCATCTATATAAACGGTGTCAAGGAGCGGGAACTTGATTGTCTGACGGGCTACACTATAGATAATACCCAGATGACTAATCTGTATATGGGTATGGGCTACAATTACTTTAACGGTGAACTGGATGAAGTGCGCATCTATCCGGTTGCTCTAAGCGCTGAGAAGATTTATAAGAACTACAGGCTGGCTGGTCAATGGCATCTTAATGAAGGGCAAGGCAGCGTAGCCAAAGACACCTCAGGCAACAGTAGCGACGGAACGCTTGTCAACATGAATACCGGCACCTGCTGGGTGAATGGCAAGCAGGGTAAGGCGCTGGCGTTTGACGGTCTGGATGACTATGTCAACTGCGGCAGCGGGGCAAACCTGAATGTTACGGATAAGCTTACTGTAGAAGCCTGGATAAAGCCGGATACCGGAAATGATAATCACGCTATTGCACGCAAAGGTGAATATACCTATTCCTTTGCCACTGACAATGGTAAGCTGAAGCTATCGATAGGGTCATCGTCGGGCTCCGGCTGGAATACCGAGGTGGAAGGAGAGACTACTCTTGATTCGAGCCAATGGTATCACGTTGTCGGAACTTATGATAAGACAACCGGAATAGCTGAGGTTTACATCAATGGCAAATGGGATGGAAACAGTAGCGCCAAGAAAAGAGAGGCGATAAAGTCGGAATTGTCAAGCTGGCTAAGCATGGGGGCTGGATATGCCGGTAGCGATTATTTCTACGGTACGCTTGATGGCATTAAGGTATACAAAGGGCTTTTAAGCCAGGGAGAGATTTATAGCAATTGGCTCAAATATAAGTAATGCAAATTGAGGTACATTCAATGGCAGTCAGAGAAATGGATTTGAATCAGGGCATGCGAGCCGCAAGCTGGTGGAGTGAATTGAGCGATCTGCAGTGGCCCTCTCCCATGGTTGACGAGAAGATAAACAGACGTGCCGATGCTTTGACCGCAGCCGGAGTGAATATGGCCATCCAATATGGCTTTCATTTTCGGTGGGACTACCTGCCCGTTATGGAAAGACTACATGGGTATCTAAGGCAGGTAAGAGAGAGTCTGGGAGAGAGAGGCATCATCTTTGCCGATCATCACTCCTCAGTGCTTGTCCATAGAGTAAGGAGTATAGAGGATAGAGCGGAGATCCAGCGGCGCAATGCCCACCACGTTCCTTTCTATCCGGATGCCGATTATGCTGATGGATTACGCTTCAACGGCAGCCTTCTCAACGACTGGATGATGATCAGCACCCGGGACGGCAAAGCGCATTACAACAAAGATTATAACAACCGGCAGTTCTGCATGAACAATCCGGATTTCCGCCAGGCCTATAGGGATTATCTTGCCAGGCTGATTGTCGACACTGGTATACGTGTATTGATGAGCGATGATGCCATCTTCTATGCCGGCTGGGAAGTCTGCGACTGCAGGCATTGCCGGGAGAAGTTCCGTCGTGAATACGGGGCAGAGCAACCGGCCGATTTATGGCGTCTCAATAAGGCCCCGGGCCTTCTGCAGGAATCCGGACTCTACAGAGACGTTGTCCTATTCAGGCTGCGGACAGTGGAGGAATTCATCGCCATGGTCAAGGAGACTGTCGGCCCAGATGTAGCATTGGCAACCTGTTGCTCCGTACATAATGCTGCTCTTGGCGCTACGGGCATAGGGATGTCGGCCGAGAGCTTTGCCAGGCATTGTGATTTTTTGATGCAGGAGATCTGCAGTCCGGAGGACAGGCTTCTCAGATGGACCGAAGTTGCCTGCGACGGTGCTCTGTTCGAGGGCCTGGCCTCATCTGAAAGTATTCCCTATCTGCCTTTGGCCTATGCCCATTGTCGGGATTTAGCCGGGCTGGCCTGGGGAGTCTCCAGGTTCTGGAGCAACAATCTGTGGCTGTCCACCCAGAAAGGCAGGCTGGCCGGTAGTCCGGCAGATATAGATGCTCTGCCGGAGGAGGCCGATCTGTGGGAAGATATAGCCGTCTGGGAAAAAAGTCATAAGGAACTATTTACCGGTCGGCCATTTACCCGGCTGGCGCTGTATTACAACGTGCCCTCGAGAGACTTCGGCTTCGATACCTGCGATATCAGCCGGCGTGTTTGTCGTGAACTGGTGGAAGCTGATACACAGTTCAGGATAGTCAGCTCCGCTGAACTGCTGGAGGAACGGATAGAGGAAGATATCGATGTCCTGTTATTGTTGAATACCGAATGCCTGTCACAGGTAGAGCGGGCAGCCATAACTGCATTTGCCGCTGTTGACGGTAAACAGGTTGTTGTCCTTGGTAGAGCCGGGATAAGAGATGAAACTGGCAAGCCGCTGCCGGAAGGTGCGGAAGATATAGAGAGTAGGGCGATTCTCCTGGATCATGAGGCCGGTCTGGGAGAGTATCTTGAGTATCTGCCCTCGTCAGAGGTGAAAGTAACTATACCCGACGGGCACTGGCGCTGGCGTGTAAAGAGAACTCATGACAGTTGGATCGTGATCTTTCTGGCAACAGGAGCCACGGCCGAGCATCATGAAAGCATACGCAACGCCATGACCAAATCGCCTGTCATACGTAAGCTATCATATAAAGAGGCCTTCCCCGGCGCAGCATTGAGCCTGGAATTTTCTTGCTCTATCACCGGTGCAGAACTGCACAGCCCCGATATAGAGGAAGACAGGAGCGGTATTCTGAACGGCGGCAACCGGGTAAGCTTCGATCTTGCCGGGTTAAAATCGTTCTTTGTTATTCAAGCTGGACTGAAGAACCCGGGTTAAAACCACTTGGTTGCCCTACTAAAATGTAAGGAAACGAAGAGAGCAGTATCATGAAGAGATTGGCGTTACGTGGAGGAATTTATAATGTCTGACATACAAGCCGGTTGCGGAGAAGCGATAATCACCCCGCCGCTGGGCGTTGAGCTCACCGGCTACGGCTACTACCTGGAACGAAAAGCAGAAGAAGTGGCTGACGATCTCAAAGTCAGGGCCATTTATATCCGCCATGAGCGGGAGACCGTTATACTTATAAGCTGTGATCTGTTAAGCCTGAGTGTGGAATTTACCGATGAAAGGAGAAAAGAACTTGCTGCCAGACATAACCTGCCGATAAGCAATATACTTCTGGCCTGCATTCATACACACGCCGGTCCGGCCATACATGCATTGCCAGGTCTGGGAGAAGTAGATCCCGAATGCCAGGCAACAGTCAGCAGGGCCATATTAGAAGCAGTCGAGTCGGCGCAGAGAGATTGCCGGCAGGCAGAGATGTCCTATATCCATGAGATGGTAACGCCCATAGGCTACAACAGGAGAAAGGGAGGCTTTGCTCCCATTGACCCGGTATTGAAGGCGATCATCTTCACCCGACAGAACGGCCGCAAGATATATCTGGTAAGCTATGCCTGCCATCCGGTAGTCCTGGGTGAGGTCAACATGGTCTCGGCCGATTGGCCGGGAGCATTGATAGCCAGGATAGAGCAAGACGGGCATCAAGGCATGTTCCTGCAAGGCTTCTGCGGTGATGTCAATCCCGTCAGCCGCAGGAGAGGCATGGGAACGGTAGAAGGCCTGCAGCTATACGGAGAGATACTCTACCGTCATATAGTAGCAGCCCAAAGATGGGCTGTTGCCGTAGGCACACCGCAAATAAAGGCCGTAGAGAACAGGGTGCGGTTGCCGCTTAATGTACCGTCATGTGAAGAGATAGAATCCCTGAGAAAGAATTTGCCGGAGTATTTACGTAAAGTTCCCTTATATGATCAGTTCATCGACGGATGGGCCGATAGAGCGATAGAGAGACATGCGGAGTTCAGGCAGGAGTCCTTCCTGTCCAATGTTCCCGTGCAGGCGATTTCCCTGGGAGAGATAAAGATACTGGGGCTGCCGGGAGAGGTTTTCTCCAGCTATAGTTTGAAGCTGATGGAAAGAAAGCGGTCACCATTAATGACTGTCGGCTATGCGGGAGGCAATGTAGGGTATCTGCCTACCAGCGATGCTTACGATATAGACGTTGATTACGCCTGCTACCAGGCACCAAGATTCTACGGGTTATTTCCCTTTGCTCGGGAGCTTGAGACTATACTGCTCAGAGAGTGTAACAGAATACTTGGATGTTGAATCCTATGCGTAGACAGACGATATTCTTCATAGGCCGAGTGACGACATTAAGCAAACAAGAATACCATAGAGATACTTTGGAGGTATAACAAATGTTTAAAGGATTATCCATGATACTTTTACTGATTATTGCGACGCCAGTGATATTTCTCACCGGTTGTAGCCGGGACAACGGCAATACACTTAAAATCTATTATACGTTTTCTCCGCAGGTAAGTCAGTATATAGCCGGCGTTTGCAAGGAGTTCGAGGCTGCTCATCCGGGGATTAAAGTCAAGGCAGAGTCTGCTTCCGGTGATTACTATATCAAGTTACAGACCATGATGGCAGGGGGCACGGCCCCGGACGTTATTTTTATGCAGAATAAAAGCCTGGCGGATTACAAAGACAGAGGAGTGCTGCTCAATCTCAGCCCATATATAGAGAAAGACGGTTATGACCTTGGCGATATTTGCAGGTTGGGCTTTGAAGAAGGCGGCATTAAAACAGGAGAGGTCTACGGTATACCGGTCACCGGTACAGCAGAGGTTCTGATCTATAACAAAGACCTGTTTGACAAGGCAGGATTGAAGTATCCTGATCAGACATGGACCCGGAAGGATATGCTGGAGGCGGCCAGGAAGCTGACGCAGGATACCAACGGAGACGGCAGGATAGACCAATACGGCATCTCCATTATGCCTGGATGGTGGCCCCAGGATATAGCCTGGATATGGGCTGATGGAGGCAATGTCTTCAATAAAGATCTGAGCAAGTGTGTAGTTAATAATGCTAAGGCCCGTGAGACCATACAGTTTATGGTGGACTTAAGCAATAAGTATAAAGTAACCCCCAAAGGTGTAACCGGCTCCGAAGTGAGTAGTGTGTCGGAGTTATTCAAGAACGACAGGTTGGGGATGTATGCCGGATTGCCCTATCAGGCACTGTCGGATTTCAGCACGGTACGTAACCTTAACTGGGACATAGCCCTGATGCCCAAGTCCAATAGAGGACAGAGAGTGGTCAGGTATACCGGAGAGTGCTGGACGGTATATGCCGGCAGCAAACATCCCAAAGAAGCCTGGGAAATGGTCAAGTATCTCAGTTCACCCAGGACAGCTAAAGGACTGGCGGAACTGAATATGATCCCGGCCCGGATGTCCGTGCTGAAGTCAACAGCATTTATTAAAGAGAAGACCCCGTTTAAAGAAGAGAAGATAGTAGAAGCCCTTAGCAATGCCCGGGCAGTGCCCAGCTTGATGCACGTAGAGGAACTGGGCAGTATCTGGGGCCGGGGGATAGAGGCGGTGCTGCTGGGTAGAGACACGGTTGCCGGGGCATTGGCTGCTATGGAAAAAGAGATTAATGGTGTCCTGGCTAAGTGAACTGGTGGATTGCGGCAGGTAATAGGCCTGCAAGCTGAGATAGGAGAGAAACTCATGTTCATTGACATCCATGCCCATACCCATAGAATCCCCGGGCCACCCAGAGGAGGCAAGCAGGCCTATGCCACGCCCAGGCAATTACTGGAGCGTTATGAAAGCATCAATGTAGAGAGCGCCGTTCTCCTGCCTACCGCCAATCCCGAATGTGCCTATGAAACCCAATCCAACATGGAGATACTGGAAATATGCAAGGCATATCCGGGCAGGTTCATCCCCTTCTGCAACGTTGACCCCCGGGCCATGACCAACTCCGCCGATGCCCCGCTGGATGAACTGCTGAGCTTCTATAAAGAGCAGGGTTGTAAAGGTATCGGAGAAGTCTGTGCCAACCTGTCGTTTCTGGACCCGCTGGTGCAGAACCTCTTCAAGCATGCCCAGGCTGCGGGGTTACCGCTGACCTTCCATATGGCTCCTCAGATAGGAGGAACATACGGTCTTTATGACGATCCCGGTCTGCCGCAGTTGGAGCGCAGCCTGCAACTCTGGCCAGGATTGAAGTTTCTGGCGCACTCTCAGGCTTTCTGGGCGGAGATGGCCCCCCTGGAGACGCCGGCAGACAGATACGACTACCCCAGGTATCCCGTAAAGGAAGAAGGAGTAGTGCTCAAGCTCATGCGGCGTTATGAGAACCTGCTGGGAGACCTGTCGGCAGGCAGTGGATGCAACGCACTGGCCAGAGATATAGACTATGCGGTGGATTTTCTGAATGAGTTTCAGGACAGGCTCTTCTTCGGCACCGATATCTGCGCTCCCGATACACCTACCCCACTGGTGGATCTTTTGCTACGGCTTCATGATGAAGGCAAGATAAACACGGAAGTATTCGAAAAGATATCCCGGGGGAATGCCAGGAAGCTTTTAAGCTTACTATAGGGGGAAAGATGTCATGAAGATTTATGTTTATACTGATCTGGAAGGAATTTCCGGGGTGGTTAATTTCGATCAGACCGGAAGGAGAATATATTATCGGCAGCAACAGGAAAAGAGTCTTTGAAGGAATGAGTGATGACTTCGATGGGGTCATTTTGCTGGGGTATCATGCCATGGCTGGAACAGAGAACGGTATTATGGATCATACTTATTCATCAAAGACGTGGTATAACTATCAGG
>JAQVUQ010000142.1 GCA_028699365.1 bacterium
GCAGGTGGATCTGGTAGCGGCGGAGGATACACGGCATACCCGTAAGCTGCTTAACCACTATGACATAAAAGTCGAACTTATCTCTTATCATGAGCATAACAGGTATGAGCGCGGCCGTGAACTGACGGAGCGCATAGCAGCCGGTGTAAGGGTGGCGCTGGTTTCGGATGCCGGCATGCCCGGCATATCGGACCCGGGGCACGATCTGATCGCCGCAGTTGTGGAAGCCGGATTGCCGGTCATACCCATACCCGGACCGACGGCTGCCGTCACCGCTCTGGTGTGATCGGGTCTGGAGACGGATCGGTTCGCTTTTACAGGCTTCCTGCCGAGAAAACGGAACGAGCGTCTGGCAGAACTCAAAAATCTGAAGAGCTATCCCTATACCATGATCGTCTACGAAGCCCCCCACCGATTGAAAGCCACCCTGAAGGATATGTGCGAGGTTTTGGGGAACAGGCAGGCTTCCGTGTCACGTGAGCTTACCAAACTGTATGAAGAAACTTTGAGGATGCCTTTGCAATCTTTGCTGGAGCACTTTACCGCCAATGATCCCCGGGGAGAGTTCACGTTGATCGTGGAGGGTGCGGGAGAGGGTGCTGCGGCTGCAACTGCCGCAGCCGTCGATCCCGACGAGCTTCTGCGGGAGCTTGTGGACAGCGGTCTCAGCAAGAGCGAAGCTGCCCGTGAAGCGGCTTCAAGGACGGGGTTGCCGCGGCGCGAGCTGTACCGACGGATGCTGGAGGATATCTCTTAAGCCTTGTTTCTTTTCAGTAGTGGAAGTTTCTTATCGTATCCAGCATGGTCATGAAATTTTCCAGCGGGACACTGTTGACCACTTCGCTGGATGAACCGCAAAAATACCACGGTGCGGCGTTGCGTATGGTCTCTTCGGTTATTTTACGTATCTCTGCCGGAGTACCCAGCGGCAGCAACTGACTGCAGTCTATGCCGCCGATCAGGATCAGGTCTTTGTGCCGGCGGCGTATTTCAACTATATCCACTCCGGCTATCGTTTCCAGCGGGTTCAGGCCGTCAATGCCTGCTGCCACCAGATCATCAAGTACAGGCATGATACAGCCGTCGGAATGGTGAATGAATTTGATACCCTTGTCATGTAACTCCGAAACTATCCTCTCCAACCGTGGAAAGTAATGCTTCCGAAGCAGATTGGGCGAGAGCATAAGAGTGTTTTTGAAGGCTATATCGTCACAGGTGAAAACGGCCTGGATCGACGATTCGGAGATGTGTCTGATGCGTCTCACATGTGCTTCGGTTACCGCATCGAAGTAACGTATCATTAGTTCGGGATTATCAGCCCACAGGTAGGCGAAGTTGTTCAGGGATACAGCCTGCAGTGACCCCCAGGGTTTTGTCCCGAAATTGCCGAAGAGATAAGTATCTTCTCCAAGCCTGCTTTTCCATTCCATGAAGGTTTGTTCCGCGGAAGATACCATCCCGGCTATCTCATCCTCACTCAGCGCTTCAATGTTGGCTATCTCCTCTTCCAGATACTTTGCCAGAGTTTCCGGGGATTGGGTGAAGGGATAGTCATACCAGGCGGTCCAGCGGTCATAACGGATCTTTGTGCCGTTGGCCTGGATCTCTTCTCTGATCCTGTTGGGAGTGATGATGATTATGCGGGTCGCTTCCAGAAACTCTTTGAAAGCCAGCGGAAGCACTTCGAGCGCATTGTCAGGCGTTAGCTTTCTGCCGCTGAAATGCTCGATGACGGCATCGTTGCAGATAGTGTCGTAATAGGCAGGACGATCAGTGGCCCGGCGGTTGAGTATATTTGAGGCTCTCTCGATATTGTTCATGGCGCTTCCTCCTGTAACCGGGCTGTAAGCCTTATATGTAACGATTATATATATAACGTTAAAGAATGTCAAGATCTATGTGATATCATGGATAAACGCTCTTAGAGCTTGTTGTACTGCGAAGCTAATCGTTGACGGAGAAATCGGGGCAGTGTATACTTGCCATACAAGCATAAATAACGTTATATAGATGAAGGAGAGCTGTGATGAGAAGTTTGATGCTTTTGACAGTTCTGTTTGCATTGCTGACGACAGTGGCCTCTGCCGAAGTCAAATATTCGCCGGTTATTTATCCTCTGACAGGTAATCTGAAACAGGATGAGGGGACTATAGAAGTATGGGTGCGCCCTGAAATGGACTTGAGTGCGCCTGTAAGGAATTTTTACAATTTCAGTGTGTTCCGTATCGCTCTGGGCGAGAGGGCCTGGGGAGATATGGGAGCGTTCAGTCTCTTCTGGCGCCCGAAGGAAGGGCTGTTCACTGTAGGATCGGTCAAAGGCCAGGAGCCGCTTAAGAATGTTCCTTCATGCTGGCCTAAGAAGATGTCCTGGGAAAAGGATACCTGGCACCATGTGGCCTTTACATGGAAAGGCCAGGATATGGCTATCTATTCGGACGGAGAGATCGTTGACCGCAAGACAGTTTCCGGTCCTCTGCCGTTTGCCGATAAAGGCTTTCTGGTGATGGGCTTCGGTGAGAGCATGTTAACGTTGGACGATCTCTGTGTGTCTTCGCTGGCCAGGAGCCCTGAAGATATAAAGAAGCGTTTCTCTCAGGAATTGAAAAGCGATGATCATACTCTGTTTATCGATCTGATGGATGGCCCGGAAGCCGCTCCTGGCGGCAGAACGATCAACAAGACGTTGAATCGGTTTGTGGATGGTAAATACGGTAAGGGTATCAGGGTTCACTTCATGGATGATAGGCAATGACTATGTTTGATTGCCTGTGATAAAGTGATTTGTTGACAATTGTCTGATAAACAAGTTAGAATATTAATGCCTCTTATGGACGGGAAGTGAACGATGAACAAGCAGAGTACGTTAAAGGAAATAAGCCAGTATACGGGTGTTCCGGTTTCTACTGTGGCTGCGGTGCTGCGTGAAGACCCCAAATGCTTTGCCGGACCGAAACTGCGACAGAAGATAATGGCGGCTGCCCGTAAGCTCAATTACCGGCCCAATCTTATTGCACGCAGTCTCAGGACCGGTAAGAGCAATACCATAGGTCTAATCCTGCCGAATATGCGTATTCCGGTCATGCGCGAGAATTTGGAGATTATCGAGGACCTGGTCTGGCAAAAGGGATACAGGCTCTTTATAGGCTATACGCATATGGATACGGATAGAGAAGAAGCTCTGCTGGTAGACTTTGTAAATCGCTATGTGGACGGCATCATCATGGTCTCGATGCAACTGGAGCCGTATGAATCTTATCTGCAGCAACTGGCTGAGGAGAAATTCCCGCTGGTATACATAAGCAAAAACGATATCTTCGATCTGGCCAGCGTATATACGGATTATTTCAAGGGTGGACATCTGGTTGCGGAACATGTGATAGCTCTGGGACATCGCAAACTGGCAGCCTTTACCGCGGATGTGGACAAAAGCTACACAGGTTCAAGGACGGAAGGGTTTATTACCGCCGCTTCTCAAGCTGGTCTCAGTGTCGAGTTTTTGGCTGTAAAGGAAAAAGGCAGTGAGCAGAAAGAGACCTATAAGGTGTTCAGTAATCTCGAGAGCTTCGTCAAAAGGGGTTACGAACTGGCTGCGGGCGTACTGTCCAAGTCCGACAGGCCTACGGCCATCTTTGCCGGCAACGACGAGATAGCTCTGGGTGTTGTAAGAGCTGCTCTTCAACTCGGCATCAAGGTGCCTGAAGAACTCTCTGTGGTAGGCTTTGACGACAGCGATACGGCCATAATCTCGCCCGTGGCTCTGACCAGTGTGCGCCAGGACAGCGGAGAGATCAGCCGCATGAGCGTGGAGATTCTTCTGGATATGATAGATAAAAAGCTTAAAAAAGAGGATCCGCCGGTTATTCCGCATCCTGTTCTTATAGAACCGAAACTGGTTGTGCGGGATTCCACCGGTCCGGCAATTACATAAGATAAACGGATTGCAGGGGCGGCTTCTATAGCCGCCCCTTATTATTACAGGTAACCCCTCGCATTGCTCTCCCCGTGAAGTGCAGGTCAAAATCGTTCCATCCAGGGACAAATCCGTGCTAACGTATGTTTCCGCATAGTGCTATAGTTTTATTATCTGTATCAATTTATACTTCGGTTGCAGGAATTCTCTGATATGTAACGAATACATATATAACGAATTAATACTGCACCGGCGAGAGGAGTCGCTAAGATGTATCCTGACGTATGGGCACAGGGAGGGATATTTTCCTTTTCCGGCCTCGACGGTCCGACAGAGTTCCAGCGTAACTTCATGGCTCTCACCATGACTGAAAAGATCGGCTTGAAATTCATCTCCCTGTCCTGGCCATCCGGGGACGAGGCCTATTTCTACTTCGACATCGATATTGCCGGCATAGAGAAGGACCGGAATACCATCTGTGCCCACGATATCATTGATGTCGATACTGATATCGGCCGTGTATCGTTTGTTGCAGTCGATTACAGGACCGTTATGGCTCGCGCCCCTGAGAACGCAATAACCGTGGTCAACGTGCCGGGTGATTACAGAATAATCAAAGGCGAAGACGAGCATACCGTATCTATGAGCGACGACGAAGCCTTGAATATTGCTGCCAGGCAATGCAACGGTAGAAGAGAGTTCGTCATTCGGTACGGTGACGCCGGCGACGCCTGCTGTGAAGACTTGTGGCCGGATATGGACGAGATCATGGCGGAGCGTAGAAGATACTATGAGACCAAGGATTGCTCGGCGGCACTGACCTCGACGGCGAGAGCCTGCATGGCAAGAGCTTACGGCATTCTAAAGGCAAATGTATATGCTCCCGAGGGATTACTGGAAGGCTGCTGGACCACCCCTGACCGATGGCCCCATAAATTCATGTGGTTGTGGGACAGCGTTTTTCACTCTCTGGCCAATGTAGAGATAGATCACAAGCTGGCTCAGGATACTCTGAAATCGGTGCTGGCGCTGCAGCGCGAGGACGGCTTTATCGCCATTGCGGCTGACTGCTTCGGTAGAAAGAGTGAAGAGATTACTCAGCCGCCCATTCTCGCCTGGGGCGTATGGTCCGTATATGCAAAGACCGGCGACAAGAGATTCCTGCGCTACTGCTATCCTCGTCTGCGGAACTATCTGGCATGGGATACGGCCAACAGAGATCTGGATCGGGACGGCTTGCTGGAGGGGCTGGTGGAAGAGGACTCCGATGTCTGCCGCTGCGGTGAATCCGGCTTCGATAATTCCTCCATGTTCGATTATGAGGGTGCCGGAAACTCGGTGGAGTTCAACGCTTTTATGGCCAACGATCTGGATTACCTGTCCAGGATAGCCCGTGAGCTGGGGGATGAGAGTGCGGTAACGGAGATAGAGAGTGGCAGGGATCATATCGCTTCTCTGATCAATGACAAATTATGGGACGATGAAGACGGGTTTTATTACGATACCGATCTTAAAACAGGCCGATTCAGAAGAACAAGAGCCGTCACTGGCTTTCTGCCTCTGCTGGCCGGCATAGTGCCGCAGGACAGACTCGGTGCTATGATAGACCGCTACCTGATTAACAGAGAGGAATTCTGGACGCCGATGCCGCTGGCCACCGTGCCGCGATCCGAACCCACTTATTGTGACGATATGTGGCGCGGCCCTGTGTGGCTGAACGTCAATTATATGATAGCCGTGGGACTGGTTAAATCCGGACGGGAGGATCTGGCTCTGGAGATCGCCGACAGGGTTTGCGCCATTGTGGAGCGAAACTATGGGCAAAGCGGCGTGTTGTATGAATTCTACGATGCTGAAGACAAAAAATGTCCCAGGCATCTGGCCAGGAAGGGTTACACCGGCATAAGGGCTATATCGGATTACCACTGGAGCGGCGCTGTATATCTACTGTTCAAAAAGCGCCTCTGGCGCCTGTGATAAAAGTATTGCAGGAGGATATTCCATGTCCAGAGAGAGGGCTCTCAGAGCCATAAATTTGCAGGCAACGGACAGCATACCGCATTACGAGCACTTCTCCAATCCGGATTTTCAGCAGCGCCTGACCGGTATAGATCCCTGGGAGCATCCCCAACTGGCGGAGCTGGAGATGATCAGAAAGCTGGATCTGGACCTGGCCGGGGTGCCGCTTGAGGATAAGCCCATACCTCCGGAGTTGCGATTCAGCGGGGACGAGGCCAGCAAACTCGATGATGAGGGCAAAACCATGGCCCGTTGGGGCGCCACGGCTACCTGGGACTGGGATCACGGCAAGGAGTTTCACAGCGTGGAGGAAGTGCTGGCCTACGAGCCGCTGGAGCATGACGATATCGACGAGGAGGCCTTTGCTGCTGAAGTTGCCGGGGGATATATTGAGAGCGGTCGTCTCATGGGTGAATCTGCTCTGCCGATTATAGGCTGGTATAACACGCTGGTTATCTGGCCTATCACCAGATTCGGCTGGGAACTGTTCATCGAAGCGGCCATGCTGGAGCCGGAGAGGTTCAAGCGGGTGCTGGACGATTTCGGGGAGATATCGCTCAAAGCTTACAGGGCCTTTGCCCGGACCGAGGCGCCGCTGGTTTCGTCTCACGACGATATCTGCATGGCCAGAGGGCCGATATTCAATCCGGAGTGGTACAGGAAATACGTCTATCCATGGTATGAGAGGTTCTGGGAGCCGCTCCATACGGCAGGTAAGAAAGTGTTCTTCGTCTCCGACGGCAATATAGATGCCGTGGTGGAGGACGTCATCGCCTGCGGTGCCGACGGCTTTGCCTGCGAGCCGTATACCGATCTGGAGGGACTGCTTAAAGGACACGGGCAGGACAAGATAGTCTTCGGCAACATAGACACGCGCATACTCACCAGCGGCACCAGGGAGGATATCTGCAAAGAGGTGAAGCGCTGTGCCGATCCCGGCCGGGATTGCCCCGGTTATTTCTTCAAGGTAGGCAACCTTATCCCCTGGAACGTGCCGCCGGATAATATCCATTACTACTTTGATGCCTGCCGTGAATTGGGACGCCGTTGATGTCAGACGAGGGGACGATGCTTCAAAATAAGATAGATCGTTATAAGAAGTTCT
>JAQVUQ010000143.1 GCA_028699365.1 bacterium
CTTACCGGTGGCCTTAAGCTGCCGGGAATGTAGAGAGCAATTTAGCTGTTCAGCAATTTAGCTGTTTAGTAGAACGAGGGCGTAGAGGCTTTATAAACTGCCTGTATATCACTAAAAGGCTAAACACCTAAAAAGCTAACAGACTTACAATGGAGCTGAGGAACTAATGCGTGCATTTGCCAAACCGCTGGCAAGGCTGATCGAAGAACTGACAAAAATGCCTGGTGTGGGGCCTAAGACCGGGCAGCGTCTGGCTTATTACATATTGCAGACGTCCAGGGAGAGTGCTGTTAAACTGGCCGATGCCATCCTGGAGGTCAAGGACAAGATACGCACCTGTTCCGTATGCAACAACTTTACGGATAAGGATCCGTGCGATATCTGCACCGATCTTTCCCGTGATGCGAGCATGCTGGCCGTGGTCGCTGAGCCCAGGGACGTGGCGGCCATGGAGCGGTCAGGGGAATTCAAAGGTGTTTATCACGTTCTGCAGGGACTTATCGCGCCGATGGAGGGGATAGGTCCTGAGGAACTGAAGATACGTGAGTTGCTGAACCGTATCGGAGAGGGCGTTGTCAAAGAGGTGATCATTGCCACCAATCCCAATGTAGAGGGAGAGGCTACGGCAATTTATCTGTCCAGACTGCTTAAGCCTATGGGCGTGAAGGTATCCAGAATAGCTTCCGGTATACCTTTCGGCGGAGATCTGGATTACGCCGACGAGATCACCATCAACAGAGCTATCGAGGGCCGTAGAGAGCTTTAGACCGGGGTTTTTTTGTGTTTACAAAATCAGTCAAAAGGTCTATAATTCTGTATGGTTTGCGATGTTACAATGTCAACTGGCGCCGGTTCATGTAAGATCGGCGCTTTGTTTGTTGACAACCGTATGTGAAGGCGGTTGATAGGGGCTGTCTCCGCTTGGAGGACGGCTTCTATACCGCTCAGTTGTAAAGGGGGATGCAGATGGGAGAACTAATTGAAATCCGCTGGCATGGGCGAGGCGGACAGGGCGCCAAGACGGCTGCTCTGCTTCTGGCCGATGCAGCATTGGGAGAGGGAAAGCACATACAGGCTTTTCCGGAGTACGGTCCTGAAAGGATGGGCGCTCCTGTTCAGGCTTTCAACCGTATAAGCGAAGAGCCCATACGGCTTCATTGCCAGGTCACCAACCCCAGCATAGTCGTGGTGCTTGATCCGACTCTGGTGGGTTCGGTGAACGTAGTGGCTGGTCTGCCGGAGGACGGTATTATTCTGATCAATACCGCCGAAACACCGGCTGCCGTAAGAGAGCGCCTGTCAATCAAGGGACTCAAGGTCTTTACGGTGGACGCTTCCGGCATAGCCAAGGAGAAGATCGGGCGCGACGTGCCCAACACTCCGATGATGGGCGCGCTCATCAAGGTGACCAATCTTCTTGATTTCACTAAGATGCTTGAAGACAACAAGAAGAAGCTGACCAAGAAGTTCAGAAACAAGCCTGAAGTTATCGCGGGTAACCTTGAAGCCATTGAGACCGCCTACCGGGAGGTGAAGTCGGAATGAAAGAGAATATCAACAGTTGGAAGGATCTGCCTATAGGCGGTATAGTGGACGAGCCCGGAACAGCCATGGCTTACAAAACCGGTGACTGGCGTACGTTGAGGCCCATTCACAACAGCGAGAAGTGCATCAACTGTCTCGCCTGCTGGATATATTGTCCTGATTCCGCCATCATACTTAAAGATGGTAAGGTGGAGTCCATAGATCTTGAACATTGCAAGGGGTGTGGAATTTGCGCCCATGAGTGTCCGCCCAAGGTCAAGGCCATAGAGATGGTCGACGAAGCGGACTTTCGTTAAGGAGTAAAGGGAGGTAAGAAGGAAATGGGAAAAACCCGAGTGGCAAGAACGGGTAACGAGGCTATGGCCGAGGCCATCCGCCAGATAAACCCCGATGTAGTAGCCGCCTATCCCATTACCCCGGCAACGGAGGTAATGCAGATATTCGCCACCTATGTGGCCGACGGATTAGTAGATACCGAGCTTGTGCCGACCGAAAGCGAGCACTCCGCCATGAGCGCCGCTATCGGAGCGCAGGTTGCCGGTGCCAGAACAATGACCGCCACGTCCTCTCAGGGATTGGCGCTCATGTATGAGATGCTGTATATTGCTGCGGGACTCAGACTGCCGCTGATAATGGCTGAGGTCAACAGGGCTCTCAGCGCACCTATCAACATTCACTGCGATCACGGTGACACCATGGGCGGGCGTGACGCCGGGTGGATACAGATATTCTCGGAGAACTCACAGGAGGCTTACGATAACCTGATTCAGGCAGTCCGTATAGCCGAGCACAGTGACGTGCTGCTGCCGATCATGGTTACCACGGACGGCTTCATTATCAGCCATGCCATGGAAGACATAGACATATACAGCGATGGAGAGGTGCGTGATTTCATCGGCACCTACAAGCCGCTGCAACCGGCGCTCGATTACAAAAAGCCCATAACCGTGGGCTCCATCGACTTTGTCGATTATTACTTCGAGCATCGTCGTGCCCTGGCACAGGCCATGTCCAACGCCAAGAACGCCATCCTTGAGGTGGGACGCGAGTTCGGGAGCAAATTCGGACAGGAATACGGCTTCTACGAAGCTTACAAGCTGGATGATGCCGAGGTGGCTATGGTCTGCCTGGGATCCACAGCCGGAACCGGCAAGGACGCCGTCGACAACCTGCGCAAGCGGGGCATCAAGGCCGGCCTGCTGAAGGTTCGTGTCTTCCGGCCCTTCCCGGCCGAAGAGCTGGCTGCAAGGCTGAAAGACGTTCCGCAGATATGCGTGCTGGACCGCTCCGATGCGCTGGCCGCTACCGGCGGCCCGTTGTACGCCGAATTGCTGGCAGCCATGTTTGAAGATAGAGCCGATCATACGGTCATCAATCGTATTTACGGCCTCGGTGGAAGAGATATAAAGGTCGGGGAGATAGAGGAACTTCTGTCGTCTCAGGTGTCGGCTGCGGCCGGCGGCAAGAGCATCGACAGGATAGGCTATCTCGGCGTGAGAGAGTAAGGAGGAGAGCAAATGTCCAATCTGAAACAACTGGCAACCAGACAGGCGCCGTTGTGCGGCGGCCACAGAGCCTGCGCAGGGTGTAGCGCGCCGGACGTGGTCAGGCAGGTCCTTATGGCCTCTGCCGATCCCGTTGTGGTGGGCTCCGCCACCGGCTGTCTGGAAGTGTCCACTACCATATTCCCGTATTCCGCCTGGAACGTACCTTTCGTTCACAGTGCCTTCGAGAACGCGGGAGCAAGTGTGAGCGGCATGGAGGCAGCCTATAAATCCCTGAAAAAGCAGGGCAAAATAGGCGACGAGAAGATTAACTTCGTGGCTTTCGGCGGCGATGGAGGCACCTATGATATAGGCTTCCAGTCCCTGTCCGGCGCCATGGAGCGCGGCCATAACATGATGTACGTATGTTATGACAACGGCGCTTATATGAACACGGGTATCCAAAGATCCAGTGCCACCCCCAGGGGGGCAATGACCACTACCAGTCCGGTAGGCAAGGTGATCCAGGGCAAGCAGCAGCAGCGCAAGGATCTGACCGCCTGCATGGTTGCTCATGAAATACCTTATGTGGCACAGACCACCCCGGCGCACTGGCGTGACCTCAATGCCAAGGTGGAGTATGCCTTCAGCATCGAAGGACCCAAGTTCATGAACGTCCTGGCTCCGTGCCGTCTTGGCTGGGGTTATCCGATGGAACTGACCATGGACATGTGCCGCCTGGCGGCGGATACCTGCTTCTGGCCGTTGTATGAAGTTGTCGAAGGTCAATACAAGTTGACCTACACACCCAAGGAGAAGAAGCCGGTTGAGGACTTTCTCAAGCCGCAGACGCGCTTCCGCCACCTTTTCCGGCCTGAGAACGAGCATGTTATTGCTGAGATACAGCAGGAAGTAGACAGAAAGTGGGAGCGTCTGCAGAAGCTCTGCACGCTTTAAACATGGGTGGAAATGGGGGATGGTAATGGAAGAGAGATCTACCTGGAGAACAAAAATCGGTCTGGCGGAGATGCTTAAGGGCGGCGTCATCATGGACGTCACCACTGCCGAACAGGCCAAAATAGCCGAAGACGCCGGTGCGGTCGCGGTCATGGCGCTGGAGCGGGTTCCGGCCGATATCCGCGCTCAGGGCGGGATCGCCAGAATGGCGGATCCGCTGAAGATCAAAGAGATCATGAACGTGGCAACCATACCGGTTATGGCCAAAGCCCGCATAGGACATTTTGTCGAAGCTCAGTTGCTGGAATCGCTGGGTGTCGATTACATCGACGAAAGCGAAGTGCTGACTCCGGCCGACGAGGCGTTTCATATCGACAAATTGAAATTCAAAGTGCCTTTTGTCTGCGGATGTCGCGATCTGGGTGAGGCTCTGCGCCGCATAGGCGAGGGCGCTGCCATGATACGCACCAAGGGCGAGCCGGGAACCGGCAACATAGTGGAGGCCGTTCGTCACATGAGATCCGTCATGGCTGATATCAGGCGCATTCAGAATATGCCTGATGAAGAGCTGATGGCTGAGGCCAAAAACCTGGGAGCGCCTTACGATCTGGTGCTGGAGGTAAAGAAGCTGGGCAAGTTGCCCGTGCCTAATTTTGCCGCCGGCGGCATCGCTACTCCGGCTGACGCCGCTCTGATGATGCAGCTCGGCGCTGAGGCGATATTCGTGGGATCGGGCATATTCAAGTCCGATAATCCGCCGCTCAGAGCCAAGGCTATTGTGGATTCCGCCACTCATTTCGATGATCCCGACGTTATCGCCAGGGCATCGGAAGGCATAGGCGAGGCCATGGCAGGTCTGGATATCTGCAAAATACCCGAAGAGGAGCTGCTGGCCAGACGAGGCTGGTAGATTGTTGGACGAGATGAAGATAGGAGTTCTGGCACTTCAGGGTGCCGTCGAGCCTCATATGAAGGCGATAGCGGGTTGCGGCTATGAGCCTGTGGCCGTCAAGACTGCCGAGCGTCTGGACCAGGTCAAAGGGTTGATAATACCCGGCGGCGAGAGCACGACCGTAGGCAAGCTGCTCGAACGTTTCGGCCTGGACACGCTTATTAAGGAACGCGTAGCCGTGGGGATGCCTTTATACGGCACCTGTACCGGCATGATACTGATGGCCGCCGAGATAGTCGGCAGTACACAGCATCGGCTGGGACTGATGGCTACAACCGTCAAACGCAATGCCTTCGGACGCCAGGTGGATTCGTTCGAGACGGACCTGGACATCTGCGGTATAGAGGGTGGACCTTTCCGAGCCATCTTCATCAGGGCGCCCTACTTCGAAGCGCTGGGCTCCGGAGTCGAGGCTATGGCCGAGGTGCACGGCAGGGTGGTAATGGCCAGACAGGGAAACATGCTGGCATCCGCTTTTCATCCTGAGCTTACGGATGATTTGAGGGTGCATCGCTATTTTGCCGCCATGGTGGAGGAATCGCTTGGCGAAGGTGCAAAGGCACAGAGGCACTAAGGTGTTTGGTGCGTTTGTATGTCAGGTAAAACTAAAAAGGCCGGTTGCCTGCAACCGGCCTTTTTTAATGAAGGAAATGAGGCTGTCCTGTAGAATAGAATAGTATATGTTATCTATATCCGACAATATTGCCCGTATACGTGCCGACATAGCAACCGCTGCATCTGCAAGCGGGCGGAGCGCTGATGCCGTACGGCTGATAGCGGTGACCAAGACCGTGGCCCCGGAACGGATTGCAGAGGCGCTGGAAGCGGGCATAACGGATATAGGCGAGAACTATGTCCAGGAGGCGACGGCTAAATTCGAGGCTTTGAAGGATTATAGTTACACTCGCCACATGATCGGCAGCCTTCAGAGTAACAAGGCGGGACGCGCTGTTGCTCTCTTTGACTGGGTGCAGACGGTAGACAGCGTCAAGCTGGCAGGACGCCTGTCCGAGGCGGCTTTGGCAACAGGCAGGAAGATCAGTGTCCTGATAGAGGTAAATATAGGCGGCGAGTATTCCAAGGCGGGGATGAGCCCGGAGAAAGCCGGCAGCAACCTGGAGGTTATTGCCGCCGCCGGGGGGATTATGGTATGCGGCCTTATGGCCATACCGCCTGTTGGGGATGAGCTGTCGACAAGGCGTCATTTTGCCGAACTTCGACATATCAGAGACAGGCTGAGCAGCCGAACCGGGCTTGACCTGCCCGAGTTGTCTATGGGAATGTCGAACGATTACGCCCTGGCTGTGGAAGAGGGCGCCACAATGGTCCGTGTGGGCAGAGCAATTTTTGGAGACCGGAGGTAGATATGGCTGGAGGATTTATGTCCAGAATACTGGGTTTTTTGAACCTCGACGGTGATGAAGAGGATTACGAATACGTCGAGGAAGCCCATGACGAACAGGAAAAGGGAGGGCGTGCCAGGAAGAGCCTCTTCTCGCAGCATACTCCCAACAAGCATGACGAGATAGTGGTTTTCGATCCGGTATCGATCGATGAAGCTAAAATGGTGGCTGATAACCTTAAGACCAGGTGCCCCGTAGTGGTAAATCTGGCTGGTACGGATGAAGTGATGGCCAGGCGCATAGTCGATTTCATCAGCGGTATAACCTATGCCCTGGACGGTCATTACCAGAAGCTGGGCGACAACATCATTCTCTTTACGCCTAACAATATCAACATTAATACTGCCAGACGCCAGGAGATGGCGGAATGCGGAATGGCGAATGCGGAGTTAACGTAGGGGGGGAATATGAATATAGACAAGCGAATCAGCTTCATCGGTGGTGCCGGTGCCATGGGATCGGCTATAATCAAACGTCTGGCCGGCAGCGGCCAGATACTGCCCTCCGCTCTGGCCGCTGTGGATATCGACCCTGTCAAGCTGAGTAAGATGGCCAAGGAGATAGGTGTTAGCGTAACTACAGAGGTGGAAGTCGGCATGGACTACGGCCATATCGTTATTCTGGCCGTCAAGCC
>JAQVUQ010000144.1 GCA_028699365.1 bacterium
CAGCGGGTAGCGGAGCGGAAACGGAGCGCCTCATAAACGAAGCCGTTCGTGTCTTCAAGGCCGCCGAAGAGCGCCAGAGGTCCGGCGACTGGGCCGGCTACGGCCAGCAAATCAGCCAGCTCAAGCGCATCCTGGAGCAGCTCCGGAGCAAAGGGGTCAGGCCTTGAAAGTAACACCTGCCTACAACTGTGCCGGCTGCGGGCGCGAGGGAGTTAAAGGAATCTACTGTCCAGACTGTCTTAACAGCAAAGGGCGTGAGGTAGCTCATATCCTGAAACTGCGCCAACTGAACCTCTTTGATCATGACTGGAGCCGGGAGAGCTTTGAAAGCCTGGGGAACTGATTACATTAGAATGGGGAGGTAAGAAATGCTGAGAACCAAAATTGTCCTAGGCATTGTCACCCTGGCGACAGTCATATTAATGCTGGCGCCCATATCGTTCAGCCAGCCGCTACTCGGCAACGGCGACAGGCTGGTATTCCTTGGGGACAGCATAACGGAACAGCGTATCTATACTCGCTATGTCATGGATTTTTTCGCCTTGAGATATCCAGGCGTGGACGTTACCTTCCGCAATGCCGGCTGGAGCGGCGACAGGGCGCCAGGCGGACTAAACAGATTGCAGAGGGATGTTCTGGCACTCAAGCCTGCCGTGGTAAGCATCTGCTTCGGTATGAACGACGGCGGCTATACTGCCTTTGACCAGGCAAGATATGAAACCTATATGGATGCCATGATCAAACTTGTCGGGCAACTGAAGGCGGCCGGTGTAAAGGTTGTGCTGCTTACGCCGGGTTGCATCGATCCGGACAAGAGGAGGACAGTATACAATAATACCCTCGCATTGTATGCCAAAGGGGTGGAGGAACTGGCAGCCAAAGAAAAGGTGTCTGTGTTCAACATCAACGCTCTCATGCTGGATGTCCAGCAGCGGGCCAAGGCAGAGAAACCGGGCTTTACCATGATACCTGATGGCGTCCACCCTACCTTCTCCGGCCATGCCGTAATGGCTTACGGCTTACTTAAAGCGCTGGGCTGCACCGAGCAGGCGGCATCACTCGATCTGGATGCCGCCAAAGGGAATTTTACTGCCAAGGCCTGTAATGTGCAGGACCTAAAAGTTGCGGGCAATATGATAAGCTTCAAGCGTAAGGACAGCGCTTTGCCGACCTTCTTTGACCCGCAGGCAGCGGAGACATTCAAGTATTTTCCCGTAACGGAAGAGTTAAACCAGTATCGCTTGCGGGTAACAGGCTTGAAGAGCGGCAAATGGAAGCTGACCGTCAAAGGCATTGAAACGGGTGTGTTCTCTGATAAGGAACTGGCTGACGGTGTTAACCTGGCCTTGCTGCCCGGGCCGTGGCAAAAGATAGGTGAGGAGGTCAACAAAGCTTCACTCCTGCAGGAAACTTATTATTATCACAGATGGCGACAGGTAAGCCTGCTGAACGGCGTATTACTGGCTGAGGCTCTACCGGAGATTAATGCACTGCTTGCTAGGCTGGACGGGATGATCACGGCTCAGGAGAGCAAACGTGTGAGTATCATGGCTCAGGATAATACCTGGGATTGGAGCCTGGCGCTGGTAACTGAGAATAGATGAACTTGGGAGACAGGACCGGTTGCAGCATTAGTGTACAGATTGCAGAGAGGCAGCCATGAGCAAAGCCGGATTAACGAGTTGTATCAAACTTCTCAATGCCTGTCTGGTTTTTGTTGCTATCGTTATGTCCCTCCTGTGCGTAACCGGCATCCGTCAGGACGGGTTGATCTCCCGTAAAAAAGAGAGGCTTTTTAAAAGCCCCGGTTGGACGGCATTCAGTAGTTCTCAGTCTCAAACTATCAGGAATGGTCGTGATGCCGCCCGATTGTATGAACGTATCTTCAAGTATATACAGGATAACTCCGCCGACGTCGAAAGGTTGCGCTACAGCACCTCAAAGAATCGACATCCGGTTTCAAGGAGCGAGTATAATAAGCTTATTACCAAACACAAGCATATGCTTGAGCTGTTGCATCAGGCAACTCAAATGCCGCGTTGCAACTTTATCCCTGACCGTGCAGCTTCGATCATTCTTTTACCGCATCTGGGACATATCCGCAGGTGTACGGACGCCCTGCTGACAAGGGCTGTAATGGAGGTTGAAGACGGCAGGTTTGCCGTTGCCCGGACAGCACTGGAAGATATTATGGGATTACTCCAGGCAATAGGCAGTGACGGCAATTATTCAAGCTATACGTGCGGATTACACCTGGAAAGACATATGCTTATATGCCTTAAGACAATGGCATCCAACGGTAAGCTTACTTCCGATCAATGCCGTTCATTATTATCAATGCTTTCGGAATTACGCCGGCAGGACAAGCATCGCCATTTCGTTATGCTACACGGAGAACTGTTTCGTGTCAGGGGCTTTTTTGAGTATTGGTTTCTGCAGAAAGGGGATTACTGCTATCTATATTCCTCTCCGCCTCTTAACGGTTCTAAATGGCTGTGCAGCACTCAGATATATAAGCCCATAATTAAATCCGATTACCTTAATGCACTGGTTTTGTTCGAGGATTATCTCAGTAATACAGGCGACGGGCCGTGGCTAAATCGCAGGCTGTGGCGGTTCTTTGAAGAGCGTGACCGTATTCTGCCTCACATCGGATCATTCTACAGCAGGCATTGCCTGCTAACTATTCTGAGCGATGCCTCCATACGTGAAGCTGACTGCGATATATATCTGTCTATGCTGGAGTTGACCCTGGCTCTGGAGATCTACCGTAGTGAGCATGGCCGGTATCCGAAAACGCTGGACGATCTGTCGCCGAATATTCAGCAAAAGCTTCCGGTGGATCCATTTGTTGAGAAACCATATATCTACAAGAGAAAAGGTGACAGGTATGAGCTCTCCCTGTCAGAAGAAGCCCTGCTGCTGATGAAGCGAATAAAGGAACGCTGGAAGATAGTGCCGACCTGTTAAAGCTCTTCGTAAAGGAGTAAAAGACTATGGCCATATCAAGGCGACAAATCGTATTTGCGGTAATCATTCTAAGTCTGCTATGTATGATAGGTGAATTAGGCCTTGGTCCATGTGGAGAAGAGAGATGATGTATATGGTGAGAAGACAAATTTGCAAATTGACACCACCTTGCAAACGAACTATAAATTAAGTAATACGTAATAGGTATTACGTATTACTTAATCCAATGAGGAGGTAGCGTCATGAGAAATGCTATAGAAGTAACCACTATCACATCAAAGGGCCAGGTGACTATGCCCAGTTTTATACGTAATAAATTAAAAGTTCAGCCGGGCGATAAATTCTTGTGGACGCTCTCAGACGGCGAGATCAAACTTTGCAAGCTGGATGCGGTTGAAGTTTTGCGTGAAACTATTGGGGCTGAATTCAGGAGACTTAGAACTACCCCGGAACAACTTCATACTATCCTGGAGGAAGCACGGGCAGAATATTGTAAGGATCAATCAGTAAATTAATGAGGTAAAATCGCGATGAATAGCATACCGGTAGGATTGGGCACAGCCTCATTCGGCACATCGATATCCCAAGAGAATTCTTACAGAGTTCTGGACAAGTATGCCTCCCTGGGAGGCAGGATCATAGATACCGCCAACAATTACGCTTACTGGCATCCCCAGGCAAAAGGCGGGGAGAGCGAAACCGTGATCGGAGCATGGCTTGAGCGGGTCGATCGCGCTGCCTTTACAATTATGACTAAGATCGGTTCGCAGCCGCTTGTTGTGAAAGAAGGCGTCAACAATCTGGAGGGGCTGTCTCCCCAGGCTGTGCAAAGCGCTGTAAGCAAGTCGTTGGACAGGCTTAAAACCGATTACATCGATATCTTGCTGGCCCATCACGATGACAGAAGCACTCCGCTGAAGGATACCTGGGAAGCCTTCAGCGAGTTGGTGGCATCCGATAACTTCAAGTGGAAACGTAGAGCGTCTGGAAGCTAATCTGAAGCTTTTCACCGGATAGCAAGGTCGGCGATTGTCCCGAACTACACGCCTCACCTGTCGCATGATATAATATCACAGGTGATGTTTTTTGATCGGTAATTTTAATTATCATATAATTACGTACGGATGCCAGATGAACAAGGCCGACTCCGAGCGCATAGCCGGATTGCTTGCCGATATGGGCGGCAACTCCGTCGATCTGCCTGAAGAGGCCGATGTTGTGCTGCTTAACACCTGCAGCGTCAGGGATCACGCCGAACAGAGAGTTTACGGCAAGCTGGGCCAGCTTAAAAAACACAAAGCGGCCCGGCCCGGCATGAAGATAGGCGTCTGCGGCTGCATGGCACAGAAAGAAGGAGAGGCACTGCTGCTCAGGGCACCCTACGTGGATCTGGTGGTGGGGCCTGATAACCTACATCGCATTCCTGAGTTGCTGCACGGAGACAGCGGCAGGGTAGCCGTTGCCGAGGGCGAACTCCCCGATGAACTGCCGGTGCGCCGGGAGAACGATCTTCACGCCTGGGTGACCGTCATCCGGGGTTGCAACAATTTCTGCTCTTACTGTATCGTGCCTTACGTCCGGGGACGGGAGCGCAGCCGCCCGGCCGGTATCATCGTCGATGAGATCAAGGCACTGGCCGGTGACGGCTGCAAAGAGGTAACCCTGCTTGGCCAGAACGTCAACAGCTACGGCAAGAATCTGGCGGACGATTGTGACTTTGCCGCTCTGCTGGAACGCGTCAACGATATCGACGGTATAGACAGGATAAGGTTTGCCACATCCCATCCCAAGGATATGTCGGATCGCCTGATCCGGGCCGTTGCCGATCTCCCTAAAGTCTGCGAGCAGATTCATCTGCCGGTGCAGGCCGGGGACGACGATACCCTGAAGCGTATGGGGCGCGGTTATACCGTGTCCGATTACAGGAAGCTGGTGGACAAGGTCCGTGCCGCCGTGCCCGATGTCATCCTGTCGACCGATGTCATTGCAGGCTTTCCGGGCGAGACCGAGGCGGCCTTCCAGGGCACCATGAAGCTGTTCAGAGATATCCGGTATGATCAGGCCTACATGTTCCACTATTCGCCGCGCACCGGTACACGGGCAGCTTCTCTTGAAGATCAGATTCCTCCGGAGGTCAGGAAACGCCGGCTGGCGGAACTTATAGAGCTTCAGAACGACGTCACCTGCCAAATCAATGCAGCGGCGGTCGGGAAGGTGGAAGAAGTTCTTATAGACAGGGATAATCCTGCCGATGCAGGCGGGATGATGGGGCGCACCCGCGGCGGCAAGACGGTGGCCGTTAAAACGACGGGATCCGACAGCCGGGGACGCCTGATAAAGGTAAGCCTCAGACAGGCGCATCTCTGGGGCTTTGTGGGAGAACCGTTTGAGGTATTATGCAGCAGTCGCTGACACCTATGTTAAAGCAATACTATACGGTAAAGGAGGAGGTCGGCGATGCCTTCCTCTTTTTCCGTCTGGGCGATTTTTATGAGATGTTCGGTGAGGATGCCGAGCTGGCCTCGCGTCTCCTGGAGATAACGCTTACTTCCAGAGAAGCCGGTAAGGAGAGACGCATACCCATGTGCGGCGTTCCCTACCACTCGGCCGAGAAATACATCGCTCGCCTGGTGAAGAAGGGCTACAGCGTGGCCATCTGCGAGCAGGTGGAGGACCCGGAGACGGCCAAAGGCCTGGTGCGCCGCGAGGTCATCAGGATTGTCACGCCAGGCACACTGGTGGAAGACAGCTTTCTGGAAGCCAGAGGCGACAACTACCTGCTGGCGGTGGGCCTGGACGGCTCTGATTACGGGCTGGCTTACGCCGATATCTCCACGGCCGAGTTCAAGTTGACCAATCTGCGGACCAGGGAAGAGCTTATCAATGAAATAGACCGCCTGCAGCCGGCCGAGATACTCCTGCCGCCGGCGCTGGCTGAGGAGAAGGGCAGCCTGCCCCTGGCGTCCGTTCCCGTTCACGATTGCGACGATATGACGGTTGAGAGAGCCAGAGATATTCTCTGTCGTCACTTTGGTGTGATGTCGCTGGCCGGGTTCGGGTGCGAAGGCATGGGTGCGGCACAAAAGGCCGCCGCCTCGGTTTTGAACTATCTGCTCCGAACACAGAAGCAGGAATTGCCGCATATAACCTCTCTGAGCGCTTATGGACAGAGCGGGCGTATGATCCTGGACCGGGCCACCGTGCGCAGTCTGGAACTGACCTTCAATATGCGCGACGGCGGTCGTCAGGGCACTCTCCTGGGCGTGCTGGACCAGACCGTGACCACCATGGGCGGTCGTCTGATGCGCCGCTGGATAATAGAGCCTCTGGTCGAAGTGCCGGCCATAGAGCGTCGTCTGGAAGCCGTCCAGGAGATGATGTCGTCTCGCAAGACATCTGAACTCCTGCATCAGCATCTGGAATCCGTTTACGATCTGGAACGGCTCTTGAGCCGCATCACCCTGGGACAGGCCAACGGCCGCGACATGGTGGCGTTCAGATCTTCCCTGGCCGCTCTCCCGGATATAAAGGCCCTGCTCTCAGCCGCAGAAGCGCCGCTTCTTAAGGGGCTTGGCGAGAGCATCACAGTGCTGGAGGATATCCGGCAGATGATAGCCGCGGCCATTGTGGACGAGCCGCCTCTGACGCTGCGGGACGGCGGCATCATCCGCGACGGTTACAACGAGGAACTGGATCGTCTGCGCTCAGTCTCCAGAGAGGGTAAGGGCTGGCTGAACCGCATAGAGACGCAGGAGCGCGAGCGAACTGGTATCAAAAATTTAAAAATTGGCTTCAATCAGGTTTTCGGCTACTACATAGAGGTCACCAAGGCCAATGTGCCACAGGTGCCTGACGATTATATACGCAAACAGACCATGGTCAATGCGGAGCGATACATAACTCCGGAACTGAAGGACTACGAGAGCATGATCCTCAACGCCGAGGAGAGAATAGGGACTCTGGAATACGAACTCTTCAACGCGGTGCGTGATGCCG
>JAQVUQ010000145.1 GCA_028699365.1 bacterium
GAGATAGGCCCGTAGGTATCCATGGCGAGGATAAATCCGGTGGTGGTCAGAAGACCTAGTCCGGAAAGGGCAATGCCGTAAGCCGACAGTGCCAGATCGCCGCCGAAGATGGCGGCGGAGGCCGCTATGGTGGCGGCTATGGCCACTACCGACCAGACGCTGCTCTCAAGGCCGAGCGCAAAGCCGGAAAGGAGCATGGTGGCGGCACCGGTTCTGGTGCTGTCGGCAATCTCGCAAACCGGAGCGCACTCGGTAGAAGTGAAATACTCGGTCAGTTTGCCGATGACCATGGCCAGAATGATACCGGTCAACGTGGCAAAGAAGAACCGCCAGTCGGGCAATCCCGTGACAGGGTTCTTAAGGTAGAAATAGTTGACCAGCCCAAAGCCGATGACCGAGACAACGCCCGCGATCCAGAAGCCCTGATTGATGGGGCGCATCGGATCCATATCAGCATCATCCTTGCCGCGCACTGAGGCTATACCGATAATGGAGCCGAAAACTCCCACGGCACGCACCAGCAGAGGATAGAGGATGAGCTTCAGGGCAAAGGCAGAGGCCAAAGCCGTCCCGCCGTACTTGAGCACAAAGCCCTTATCCGCCAGTGTGGCGGCACCAAGAATGATGGCAGCCACAAGAGTTACTTCATAGCTCTCGAAAACGTCAGCCGCCATTCCGGCACAGTCGCCCACGTTGTCTCCGACATTGTCGGCGATGGTAGCAGCGTTGCGCGGGTCATCCTCAGGGATGCCCTGCTCAATCTTGCCGACCAGATCGGCGCCTACATCGGCCGCCTTGGTGAAGATGCCGCCGCCGACACGCATGAAGAGCGCTGCCAGGCAGCCGCCGAAGCCGAAGCCGACCAGAACCTTCATGGCATCCTGCTTGAAGATCATGAAGATAACGGTGGCACCCAGCAGGCCGAGGCCTACCGTGAACATGCCGGACACGCCGCCGGCCTGGAAGGCCGTCTCAAGCGCCTTCTTGTAGCTGCTCAACGCAGCCGTGGCAACCTTGCCGTTGGCACGCGTAGCCAGCGTCATTCCCACCACTCCGGCACCGAAAGAGGCCAGAGATCCCAGCAGGAAGGCAACGGCTATACCCATCGGTATGACCATGTTGCCCGGAAAGACAGGACGATAAAGGACAAACAATCCGATAGTGATGGCCATAAGGAACCATACCAATGTCTTGAACTGGCGTCCCAGGTAGGCAGCAGAGCCTTCCTGAATGGCCTTGGTCACCGGAAGCATTTCCTCCCTGGTGGGCTGCTTCAGGACTCTCCTCATCAGGACGAGGCCGTAGAACAGCGCCACAAAGGCGGAGGCCAGAACCACCCAGAGCAATTTATACTCCAGTGGTCCTAACGCAGGCAGAGTAATTGATGTTTCCACTTACTGATCCCCCCCAAAGGTAATAGGCAAAACCCTGTATATGCTACCTCCGCTGAACAAATGTGTCAAGACCTATTTTCACGCAATGGCATACTCCGTGCAGAAGAGAAGGGGAAAGTGCTGTGCAAACAGAAGATAGTACGTTAAAATGGAGCGTAATTGCCCGACAGGCATGACTACTGACAATAGTATAATGGAGCAGCAATATTTATGGAACTGATGGAGTTCTTTCTTCACATCGACAAACATCTTAACACTATCGTATCTAACTACGGCGCCTGGGCCTACCTGGTGCTCTTTCTCATAGTATTCTGCGAGACAGGATTGGTGGCAACGCCGTTTCTGCCCGGAGACTGGCTTCTCTTCGTAGCCGGTTCCCTGGCTGCAGCAGGCAGCCTGGATCCGGTGCTGCTGCTGATTATCTTCAACATCGCCGCCGTTACCGGTAATGCAGTCAATTACTTTATAGGATATTCCATAGGGCCCCGAATGCTAGGCCGCAAATCGCGCTTTCTCAAGAAGGAATACCTTGAAAGAACCCATCAATTCTATGAGCGTTACGGCGGCAGGACCATAATAATCGCCAGGTTCATTCCCATAGTCAGAACCTTCGCACCCTTCATGGCCGGAGTGGGCCAGATGACGCCCTGGCGCTATACCTACTACAATATACTGGGCAGTGTCTCCTGGGTAACTATCTTCGTGCTGGGCGGTTACTACTTCAGCACCCTGCCCCTGATAAAGAACAACCTCTCGATAGTGGTCGTCTTCATCACCCTCTTCTCCGTTGCCCCCATAGCGGTGGATCTTCTGAAACGCAGAAGGGAATTGGCACTGTCCAGGAAGCATGCATCCGGACGGATAGCTGTCGAACCGGATCAGAACGAAGGGTAAGGGTCACACAATACTTTCAGAATTTCCCCAGATAACCTTCGGCCTCGCCGCTGATAACCACCGTTCTTTCCTGAAGAGCCAGCTTTTTGATACGCACGGTAAAGGGGAGGGCGGAGGCGTCAAAAACGGGATTATAACCCGCAAGAATCTTTTCCGCCAGCTTTGGGGGAACAGGCAGCTTGCTGACATGCAGTCCGGTGAGTTTGAAGCTTACCTGGCGTTCATTGTCGGGCACAAGATAGCCGTCGGCGGCGATGCGCACTTTCAGGCCGGATATGGAACGCAGCGTGGACAGAGTAAGGCCGCTCTCTTTTATCGTCACATCCGCCTGATCATCATATTTATGACGCAGAAAATCACGGAGATCATCCTGATCCAACTCGATCTGAAAAGCGGTTTCGGCTATGCTGTCGACACTCTTACGCTTAATATCGGCCTTAATGTCTCTGGCATCGATAACTATACGTTTGATCACAGGCATGGCATCCGGCCTCACCCGGGTGCCTTCGATGTGGAGACGGCCGATCTTTCCTCGTAGAAGGGAGGATGCAGGGGTATCCATAAGACTGACTTCATAGCTGTCTGCCGGGCCGATAGCCGACGGCAGCTTAGCCTTGATCTGAGCCTCTATGTAATTGCTGACAGGGCCGCAACCGGACTCCGCCACCAATGCAGCCAAACCGGTAAGAATGGCAAAGCCCATTAAAGCTTTGCCCGATGATAATCTCATCTCTTCAGCTTCACTTCTTTTCCAGGCCTTTTATTTCAGGAACGCCCCACCTGTAGCCTGCCGCAAGTTTACTCTTGACGTTAGCCTGGATCTTACCTTCCACCAGCGCGTCTCTAACCTGAGTCCTGACCTCTTTCAAGCTCTTCAGCCGGGCCGGAATGCGTTTCTCGAGCTTTATTACATGATACCCGAACTTGGTTTTCACGATGCCGCTGACTTGCCCTTCCTTGAGAGCAAAAGCAGCCTGATCGAACTCCGGCACCATCTGTCCCCTGGGGAAGAGCCCCAGGCTGCCTCCGGTTTCGTGCGTTCCCTTATCGATAGAGAGTTTGCCTGCCAAAGCAACAAAGTCCTCGCCCTTTTTCAACCTGTCCAGCACCTTGACGGCCGCATCCCGACTGCTTACCAGAATATGACGGGCGCTGATCTTCTCCTGATCCATATAGGTGTCTTTGTGGGCATTGTAATAAGCGCTGATCTCCGGCTCGGAAACGGGTATCTTATCCGCCAGGCACTTCTCCCATTCCTGGCCTCTGTTCCTCAGCTTATACTGGGGAACACCTGTGCGGTACTCGCCCTTCACCAGCCGGGAATAATTGCCGAAAGCCGGAGCGCAATCCCCCTCGGCTATGCATTCTTTCCACAGCTTCTTGGACTCCTCTATCCGTCCCAGCCTCTCCAGGGTATGAGCTATCATATGGCGCACGTAATGAGGATGATCCTTTATGGCGTAGGCGGCCTCAAACTCCGGCAGCGCACGCTGGTAATCCAACTGCCTGTCAAAGCGGTTCCATCCAAGCTCAAAATGAAGATCGTAAATATCGGGATTGTACTCGATGCCTTTGGCCAGGAACTCGTCTCCCTGCCGGATCATCTGCTCTTTCACTTTGATATCGGTAGCCGGCACGCTTATATTGTAGCCGAAGTGCCAGGCGCCGACGGACCAGACCTGAATGAACTTGGGATCAAGACGAGCAACCAGCGTTATAGTAGGCACAAGGCGCTGCCAATCTCCGGAATGGAAGAAGGAATCCATGGTCACCCAGAGATAATCGGCCGTAATCTCCCTGAAAGCGCCCACCATGCCGCCCAGAATCTGATCCGACGGCGACAGATTTTCCGGCAGCATATCGTATCTGGTCCGATCGGTCTCGATATTATTCTTGACTAACGCCGTCACGATAAAAACGACGACCAGAGCCAGAAGATAGAGCTTCTGCGCTTTGCTTACGGTTTTTGACAGGCTCCCCATGCCTCACACTTCCTTTTCATGGAAGAACATGCCGGCAACTATCAAGAGTGCCGCTGAAAACAGAAGGCCGTAGATTATGGCCTTCAGGACATAAAGCCCGGGAACGGCATCACCATGCAGAACCTGGGATCTGATGTTGAAGATCTCAAAATTGGGTATCAGATAGCCGAAACCCTTGACGGCCACTTTGAGCAGCGGCGAATCCGAACGCCCGCCCAGGTATTGCAGGGAATCGGACGAACTGCCCATGATATAGAAGAAAATCGTCAATACCACGCTGAGAGTGGAGGACGCAAAAGTCGAAAAGGTCACGGCCATGGCCAGAACTACCAGCAGTTCAAAGAAGGTCAGTATTATGGCCAGCATGGCGACAGGCGACAGGGTATGCTCCTTGAAGAAGATCAGTCCCATAAAGACCAGTCCCATCAGCAGCACCATAACCAGCACCGCCAGCGCCGCCCCCAGATACTTGCCCACGACTACTTCCAGACGTCTGACGGGCTTGGACAGGATGGTGTAGATGATACGCTTCTCTATCTCCGCCGGTATCAGGGACATGCCCAGAAACGTGGATATCAGCAGGCCGAAAATCAGCAAGCCGGTCAGTCCCACGTCCTTGACCATACGTATCTCCTCACCGCCGGAGAAATAGGTGAAGAGGAGAGAGCTGCCGATGAAAATAAAGGCGAAGACCAGAAGAACCAGAAGGACCTTCTTCCTTATGGCCTCTTTGAAAGTGGTCATTGCCAGAGCTGCTGCTTTCAACTTGCCTTACCTCCCTTGACGATGGAAACGAAGAGGTCTTCCAGCGACCGGCGACGATCTGCCATAGATACGAGGACCGCACTGCTGCCTCGCACGATATCGATAACTTTATCGGCGTTGACACGGCTGTCTACGGTCACCAGAGCTTCCTGGCTGTCCAGAACCGATATGCTGACGGAGGCCTCTTTGATACGACTCAGCAATTCTTCGTTAAACCCGCGCACTACCATCTCCAGTTCGCCTTCGATACTGAGAAGCTCCTCCATCGTGCCCATGCGCAACAGATTGCCTTTGTGAATAACGGCTACGCGGTCACAGACCATTTCAACCTCGTTCAACAGGTGCGAGCAGTAAAGGATGCTCTTTCCTTCCTTCTTCAACCTGAGAATGAGATCCCTGATCTCGATGCGTCCCAGAGGGTCCAACCCGGACGTAGGCTCGTCGAGTATGAGCAGCTTGGGATCGCTGATCAGCGCCTGGGCCAGGCCCACACGTTGCAGCATACCCTTGGAGAACTTGCGCAGTTGCAGTTTGCGGGCGCCTGAGAGTCCCACTATTTCCAGAAGCTCGTCGGATCTGCGCTTTATGGCGGCGGAATGCAAACCGGAGAGTTTGCCGTAAAATGACAACAACTCTTCCGGAGTAAGGAAGTCGTAGTAATAAGGGCCTTCCGGGAGATAGCCGATGAGGTTCTTGACCGCAACATCCCCCACAGGCTTGTCATATATCCAGGCCTTGCCTTTGGACGGCCTGTAAAGACCCAGAAGAAGCTTTATAGTCGTGGTCTTTCCAGCCCCGTTGGGCCCCACGAATCCGAAGGTTTCACCATCGGATATACTGATACTCAAATCATTAAGAGTGACCGCCTTATTACCCCAGAAATTGAGATAATACTTGGTCAGCCCCTCAGTCCTGACTACATCGGCCAAAGGGACAGCACCTCCCCCCGAAGATGGCGTCATCCGCAAAAAGATCGCCGCCCGGCCAGGAAACTGTTCCCGGGCATAATCCCCTTGCGGGCGTTAAAGCCTTGTGATGACAAACAAAAGTGTACTATCGGGTTCACCCTTTGTCAATAAGAAGTTGACATGGGCCTGCCGGGCCGTAAAGCAGGCAGTTTATGCTACAGCGGACGATAGGCGATCTTACCTGGTCAAAGTCACTTTGCGCAGGGAGCGCGGCCTGTCGGGATCGTGACCCTTGGAATGCGAAAGATAGCAGGCGAATATCTGTCCGGCCACAATATTGACCAGCGGAGAGAGAGCCTCATCAGTAATGGGGGGGATAAAGAAGGCTGTCCTCCCCAGCGCCAGAGCTTCAGCCGTATCGGAGATAACGATAGTCTCGGCCTTGCGCTCCTTCAGATCTCCCGCCAGTTGCAGCATATTTGGATAGGATCGTCCGGATGAGGCAAAGAGTATGGTGGGGAAGCCCTGCTCCACCAGAGCTATGGGACCGTGCATCAGATCCGCCGCCGAGAAGGGCTCGGCTACTACGTAGCATGTCTCCTTCAGCTTCAACGCCATCTCCAGAGCCGTGGCGTAGTTCAGGCCCCTGCCTATTACCATGCATTCGTTCATATACCGGTAGCGCTCGCAACTGCGCTCTATATCTCTCTCCGATTCAAAGACAAGTTCTATCTGTTCACCGATATGCGACAGACGCTCTACCGCTTCCGCATCTCCCTTGAGCAGCGATGAAAGCAGATAGAAGATAGCCAGTTCCGCCGTATAAGTCTTGGTGGCGGCTACACTGCGCTCCTTGCCGGCACTGCAATAAACCGTTCTGTCTGCCGCCAAGGCCAGAGCTGACCCCTCCTCATTGGTAATAGCCACCGTCAGCGCCCCCATACGACGGGCACTCTCGATTATATTGATAACATCCGGGGCCTCTCCGGAT
>JAQVUQ010000146.1 GCA_028699365.1 bacterium
GGGCTGGCAGTTCGGCGATGCCGGTTGCGGTTACAGGACAGGAAGGCTGGCATTGCAGGAAGCCTTGCGGCGTATGGATCAGGGGTTGCCCGTACCTCTTACTCTTCCCTGGGAGGCTCCTCCCGTGACCGAAACAGAGCAATGGATCGCCTTCAGGGATATGGTAGTGGACTGGGCTTACGGTCTTACCAGACGCCAGATAGCCGCGTTTACGGCTCAGGTAGGAGAGTTGGCGGAGAGGGGGGATGACTGGGCGCTGGCCATATTGGCGCAGACGGCGGAAGAACTGCAGGAGTTAGTCCGGATAGGCTCGGAGATCGGAGGCGGTCCGGTACTGTTTATGGGAGGCATGAGCCGCTGCCGTCCTCTGGCCCGGCTGCTGCAGGAACGCTGTCGGGAGGCAGGCCTGTGCCTGATTCAGTCCTCCATCCGTCTGTCTGCGGTGGCTGCGGCCATGGCCGCCAAACGGGCCGGATGGGACACGAAGCTGTCTCAACTCGTAACAGATTAAAAACGAAGGAGGAAGCTGATGAAAAAGATCGTAAAACAATTATTTATCTTTCTGGCAGTATTATTTGCAATAATCGCAGCACAAGACATAGCTTACAGCGAAACAAATCTATTGAGCAACCCGGGTTTTGAGGGTAGCAGCCAATATTGGTCCAAACCGACAGGGAGTACTCTACTAACCTCGACTGTGGACGGCTCTGAAACTAATGGATGGGGCTTCGGCTCTCTGGTGTTCAAGGGCCAGGCCGGTAAATACGGCTGGGTTTATCAGGATGTCACAACCTTTCCGTCTGATGAAAATGAGTATACCGTATCCGCCTGGACCAAGCTTACAGGCTGTACGGAAGGTTGGGAAGCGCTGATTATGGTTGAATTTATAGACGCCAACAATACCTGGCTGGGGCTTTCCCGGACGCCTATCACCTATGGTAAAGATGGCTGGTATAAACTTGAAAAGACGTTCGTCTTAAAAGCGGGAACGGCTAAAATAAGAGTTAATCTCCTGAGCAAGAGAGTTGACGGCTTTTTAACACCGTATAATTACGGCGCGACAAGGTTTGACAACATCTCCTTGACGGTAGGCCCTAATCTGTTGAATAACTCATGTTTCGTAAACGGTATGCAAAGCTGGTCCGCACCCACCGGGGGCACTCTTCTGACTCCGGCCATAGACAGCGCTGCAACTTATGGCTGGGGCGCCGGGTCCCTGATGTTTGTGGGGGAGACCGGTAAATACGGCTGGGTTTACCAGGACGTTACCAACCTCTCAGCAAGCGCGACCCAATACACTATGTCCGGCTGGGTTAAGACCAGCAATTTTGCAACCGGCTGGGAGCCGTTGCTCATGGCTGAGTTCTTCAATTCAAGCAATACCTGGCTGGGAGCTTCCCGAACGCCTGTTACTGCCGTAGGCACAGACTGGTATCAACTGACAAAGACGTTTACACCACCAACGGGAACGGCAAAGATAAGAACCAATCTTATGAGCAAGCGGCTTGACGGTGCTTTAACGCCGGCCAACCTGGGCACGGCATGGTTTGACGACATATCCTTGAAGCCTGTCATGAGCGCGGCGGAGGATACGGAACTGGGTTTAACCGGCAAAGGGCTGGAAATAACCGGTTTTGTGCCTGCGGCCACCTGCGGTCTTCGTAACAGTCAGCAAACGGCTGAGTTCACCATGAATCTGACCAATTCGTATGCTTATGCCCGAGATCTGACGGCTATAGTTACGGTAAAGGACTTTTACAGCAAGACCGTGTATACCGACAGCGACAGCCTGGCTGTAGCTGCATCCGGTACAGCTACTTACAGCCCTGTAATTCCCGCACAGACGCAACTGGGCTTTTACTGCGTTGCGGTGGTGTTGCAGGAGGGAGGCGTGCCGGTTGTCGGTGCCAAGTCCGGCTTCTGCGTGGTAGAGCCGCCGCAAACCCGTGATCCATTCTTCGGTTTCAGCATGTTCGGTTCTTCTGATCCCACTCGATGCAGCCTGCTGAACGCCGGCAGCATAGGTACATCGCTGCACTGGTATCAGATCGAGTCGACCGAGGGCGTCTTCGATTTTACCGCCATGGACGCCAAAGTGCTTGCCAGAACGAGCCTGGGCATGAACGTTATCGGGATGCTCAATACACCCTTCAACAATAGCGGTTTCATGATTCCGGGCTGGCTGTATACCGAGGTCATGAACTACCGCGCGCAGAATCCCGGGGAAGCCTTCCCGCCGGATTACCTCACGCATTGGGACACGTTTATCAGACAGCTTGTCGATCATTACAAGGGGACCATTCATACCTGGAGCCTGGTAGGTGAGTATGACGGCATGCCCTATCTCTGGGGTATGCCCGGAGTCTCTTCCATGCCGCATTTTATCGAGCTTACCAATACCATAGCAACAGCCGCCAAGGCGACGGATCCCACCTGCACCGTCGGCGGCATCGGGGTAAGCGGCGTTGATTCACAGGGTAATCTGGAAGTGGCAGAGGATTACTGGGCCCAGACAGGTACCGCGCTGGACGGCATGCACTTCAACCCGTATGTATCCCCTATGGCCTTTGGGCCCGGGTATGCCGGTATAGGAGAGGAAAACGGGGACCTGCGCGGTATATTGCTCAGGGCCGTAGATATAGTAGAGACAACCGGCGACGACAATATAGCCATTGCCGAGAAGGGATATCAGGTAGGCGTCGATGTGGATGTAGACAGCAAGCACGCGCTGGATATGGCAAAGGTAATGGCAAGAGGTTATATCATAGCCAAGTCCGTGCCCGAAGTCACGCATTATCTCTTGTATATGGCATATGCCGATTCCCAATTGCAAGAACCCATACTGTCCGATTTCAACCTGTGGATGCCGGGAGGCTTGACTCCCCGTCCGGCAGCGGCAGCGTATGCGGCCGTAGCCCGTGTAATGGCCGGCGCCACCGCTCCGGCGGTGGTAAACCTGGGTGATGATATTTACGCATACGTTTTCACCCAGGGCGGCGGCTCCATAGCCGCATTATGGACGACTCTACCCAGTGCCCGTTCATTGCTGTTCACTCTGCCCGACGATGCGGTAAGTTACGATATGATGGGCAACAGCACGGCAGTATATTCTGTCGGCAGTACGGAACTGATGCTTACCGATGCGCCGTTGTATCTGGCCTGTGAGGCATCAGCCGGTAGTTTGGCTACCGCTCTGGGCAGCGGGACTATCTCTACACCGCTGGTAAAGGCAGCGGCGACTATAGCCGACAGCGTGACTATGAACGTGCATATCGTCAATCAGACTGCCGGCGCGCTGACCGGTGATGTTGAACCGGCGCCGATAGACGGCATCGGCTGGAATCCGTCGTCCATAAGCAGTGTGGCCATACCTGCCGGCGGCACCAGCGTAGTATCTATGGATATTGCGCAGGGAGATCTGCCTGACCTTACGGGAGAGGAGTTCTCTGCCGGTGTTACTGTGCAAGGCAGGACGGCGACGGCTAAGAAGAAGCTGGAACCGTATACTGTTCCCCGCATCACCTGGCCGGTGACGGTGGACGGCAACCTTGGGGAGTATACCACTCTTGATTCGATAGTGATAAGCGGAGTGGATAAGATATTCCCCTCAGGCATGGATATAATCGGCAATCAGTGGACGGGAACAGCGGATCTTAGCATGGAGGTCTGGCTGGCTTGTGATGCCGATAACCTCTACCTGGCCGCCGAAGTAACGGACGAGTCGTTCGTGCAAGAGAAAACAGGTGCTGAAATATGGGCCGGAGACGGTCTGTGTATAGGCATAGACGCTCTCAACGATACTCTGTCACCGGAGGTATCCGGGCAGGCCGGTTATGACGGCAACGACTACGACCTGGGGATTGCCCTGACCAGCCAGGGTGCCAGGACCTATGTCTGGGATGCCGCTACGGTAAATGGGCAGATGGTAGGAGATCAAACCGTTTTACTGCCGCCGGCGATAGTCAACGCCGGTTCCGGCAAATGGCACTATGAACTGGCCATACCCTGGAGCTGTCTGGCTCCGCTGACAAGCAGCAGCGGCAGCGCTTTCGGTTTGAATCTTGCCTATACCGATATCGATACCAGCGGAGAGAGTTGGTCCTACTGGACAGCCCTGACGGAAGGGCTCATAGGCGGTAAGAATCCGTCGCTGTTCAGGACGTTCATCCTGGAATAGAAGTAGAAGTAAAATGAATAGAGAAGGTTCGCCTCGCTTAACCTTCTCCCGAAAAGGAGAGGTGAACCTTCTCTATTGCAAAGCAGCCGGTTTGGGTAATGTCCGGGGTAATCAGATGGAGGTATGAACGTGAACAAGACGAAGTCTACGGAAACAAGGAGTGACGGCATGCCGTTACTTGACGAACTTGATACTCTGGAGATCCTGCACGTCATGAACGGGCTTGATGCACAGGTGCCGCAGAAAATAGGAGAAGTTCTGGAAGATATTAACCTGGCAGTCAGCCTTGTTGCCGATTCTCTCAGAAATGGAGGCCGGTTGATCTACGTGGGAGCCGGTACCAGCGGAAGGCTTGCCGTAGCGGATGCAGCAGAAACCGGACCCACTTTCGGCACCGACAGCGTGAGTGCCGTCATGGCCGGGGGAATGCAAGCCATAGTTCGTCCCAGTGAGGACTGTGAGGATAACCGGCAGGCCGGAGCGGATGAGATATCTGCAAGAGAGGTATGTGACAAGGATACGGTTATCGGCGTTACCGCTAACGGGAGTACCCCTTTTGTCAGAGGTGCGCTGGAGCAGGCTGGTGCGGCGGGAGCATCCACTATCCTGATCAGCAGCAACCCGGCACCGGATTTCCAGGGAGATTGCCTGATAGTCGTGGATACAGGGCCGGAGATAGTGCGCGGCTCCACCAGGCTCAAGGCCGGCACTGCGGCTAAACTGGTGCTGAATATGATCAGCACAGTTTCCATGATTAAGGTGGGGCGGGTAGTGGCCAACGAGATGGTGTTCATGCGGCCTTCCAATAAAAAGCTGTTCTTAAGAGCGGTTAACATACTGAGCCAGGTGTTGCAGGTAGATGGGCTGGTAGCTGAAAAGTTGCTTGAAGAAGCAGATAATTCTCCGGCGGCGGCCATAGTGATGCATATTCAGGGACTGGACCGTGACCAGGCTATGGCGGCTGTTAAAGATGATCCGCTGGTAGTGAGAAGGGCTTTACTGAAGGGTAAGGGTTAAACTTTTATAACCGTTATGTAAAGTGTATAATTCTGTTATGAAATCCGTTAATTCCAACCGGAATACAGATGAAGAGAGCCGGCAACTGGCTCTGCAATCTCTTTGGGAGAACTTTATTTTCGATGACCCCGAAGTTGCGGCATCAGGCTCTTCCACGCTGCTGGAGCTCATGGATCTGCCTGAGATACCCACAGTGGTAACGGCGCTGTCTATCGACGACTATGAAAAGCGTGATGGTTCAGCCAGAGAAGCGGCCATACGTAACCTGGGTGCTGTTGTGGAAGAGGTCATGGCAGGCTATCCTCACTTTTTCCACGCAGCCCAGAGAAATCATGCCTACATCAATGCTGTGTTGAAAAACGATTTGCAGATACAGCATCAGGCGGAAGCTATAGCGCAAAAGGTTATTGTTCTTAGTCGCGAAAGGCACTCTCTGCCTCTGACGGCTGCGATCGATATACTCTCTTCTCCAGCCGGCCCGTTTGAGTGGCATTGTCAGGCATGTAGAGCATTAGTCGCGCTGAGGCAGAAACTCTTCCTGGGAAGCGGGCGCGTTTACTACTGCTGTGAAGATGTCGGAAAATACCAGAGCGCGGATTCGGTAGCCGTTCTGGAGCAGAGGTTGAGACGGGCCGTAGCCGGCGGGCTCCCTGTAGACGCGCGTTTATGTATGCAGGCTCTTACGGAAGCCATTGTAGCGGATTCCATCGGCTATTTGTTCTATATTCGTGTTCGCCTGCAGGAACTGGCCGTAATACTTTCCCGCACAGCCATGGAATCCGGTATGCCGGTAAGGTCTGCTTATATACTTCTTGCTGGAGTTTCCAGCAAGCTGTTTCGCATTTACGATATCTGCGCTCTGGCGGATCTGATGAAGAACGCAGCCGAAGATACGGCCAAAGGTGTGGCTGAGGGAAGAGGGCGGAAAAAACCGCTGCAGCAGTTGCTGGAAGGGTTGTCTGCAGAGGAGTTGGCGGAAATTACCCTGGAACGGCTGGCCGAGTCTACCAATCAGAGCTACACTTACCTGAGCAAACGGTTTCACCGTGAACTGGGGATGACTTTCAGTGACTGCGCCAACAGGGAGAGGCTGGACCGTGCTCTGAAGCTGATGCATAGTAGTGACCTTAACCTGACCGAGATAGCCCTTGCCTCCGGCTTCAGCGGACAGCATCACTTTATACGGGTTTTTAAAAAGGAATTCGGCAAGTCGCCCAGAGCCTACAGGGCTGAACAATAAGCCCGGTTTTATTTTTATACGCTGCTCTTACTATCATAAATAACGGTATTACTCCGGTTTGACAAAATACGGCCCGCATACCCAAATTCTTGAATAGAGAAGCATAGGGGCATTGAATTGCTGGCAGCAAACGCAGTATTGACATCCTGGGCAGCAGTTGTATAATAAATGCAGACCTGCGTGACGTCACGCAAACTTTATATCGATTATAGGAGGCAGAAAATGGAAGACACCGGTCGTATGAAGCATATCGAAAGCTTATTGCCTGCCGGCAAAAACTGGAAATTGGCCTGGAATGATGAATTCGACGGTGAGAATCTGGATCGTTCGAAATGGGACTTCCGTTTGCATATTATGCAACAACGCCATAAAACTTTCGTAGATGACGCAGCGGAACTTGACGGCAAAGGGAATCTCTTGCTGAAGCTGTATGAAAAAGACGGTCATTTCTACTCTTCGCACTTGCAGACAGGAAGCAATTTTATGGACCGTCCGGGAG
>JAQVUQ010000147.1:0-1345 GCA_028699365.1 bacterium
TTATGGGCGGCAACATGGCCAAGGTGCTGTCCTGGTATGACAACGAGTGGGGATACTCGAATCGTCTGGTAGACCTGGCTCTTTACATGATAAAGAGCAGCTAAGTTCAAATCAAAAAGAGGGTGGCCCGCAGTGCAGGCCACCCTCTTTTTATTAAGGCTGAAGGTAGATAGGCTGAAGGCTGAAGGAGAACGCTTGGGCGCAAACCGACAGCTTTCAGACTGAGATGTAGTCCTGGATATAAGGCCAAAGTAGTGTTCCTGAACGTAAACTACTTCAGCCTTCAGCCTTCAGCCTTCAGCCTTCAGTCTAAAAAGCTGATTTAAAGCTGATTCGAAAGGGGGACTGCCTTATGAATAAAAAAACTATCAGAGATATCGATGTTGCAGGAAAGCGGGTTCTTGTCAGAGTGGACTTCAACGTGCCTCTGGACGAGAATCGTCACATCACGGATGACCGGCGTATAAAGGCCGCGCTTCCTACCATAACTCACCTGATCGAACAAGGCGGCCGGGTCATACTGGTATCGCATCTGGGACGTCCCAAGGGACAGGTTGCGGACAAGCTTCGCCTTGATCCCATTGCCGAGCGCCTCAGTGAACTGCTCGGTCGCGACGTTCTCAAGCTGGACGACAGCATCGGCCCCGATGTCGAGCGCACCGTCGCCGGTCCGAAAGACGGCGATGTCATCCTGCAGGAGAACATACGCTTCTATTCCGAAGAAGAGAAGAACGATCCTGAGTTTGCGCGCAAGCTGGCGGCGCTGGCCGATGTCTATGTCAATGACGCCTTCGGCACGGCACACAGAGCCCATGCCTCCACCGAGGGAGTGGCTCGTTACATCAAGCCCGCCGTGGCAGGCTTTCTGATGGAGAAAGAGCTGGATTACCTGGGACGAGCCCTGGAGAATCCGGAGCGTCCTTTCGTCGCCATACTCGGCGGTGCCAAGGTTTCCGATAAGATAGCCGTAATCGATAACCTGCTCGACAAGGTTGACACGCTGCTTATCGGCGGCGGTATGGCCTATACCTTCCTTTACAGCCTGGGGCACCGCATCGGGCGCTCCCTGCTGGAAGCTGACAAGGTCGATCTGGCTGTGGAGTTGCTGCGCAAGGCGGAAGAGAAGAAAGTCGTCATGCTGTTGCCTGTGGATGTAGTGATTACGTCCGAGCTGGCGGAGGATGCCGAAACCCACGTAGTGGATATCGACAAGATACCGGAAGATATGATGGGCGCAGATATAGGACCTGACACGATCAGGATGTTCGGAGATATGATCCGTACCGCCAGAACGGTGATCTGGAACGGCCCCATGGGCGTCTTTGAAATGAAGCCGTTTGCGGAA
>JAQVUQ010000147.1:1355-6910 GCA_028699365.1 bacterium
GGCACCAGACAAATCGCCGAGGCCATGGCCGAGTCAAAGGGAACGACCATAATAGGCGGCGGAGATTCGGCAGCGGCCGTAGAGCAGATGGGCTATGCCGATCAGATGAGCCATATCTCCACCGGCGGCGGCGCCTCCCTGGAGTTCCTTGAAGGCAAGGTTCTGCCCGGTGTCGCCATTCTGGATGATAAATAAGGGGAGGAATACAAATGCGTAAACCGATAATTGCCGGTAACTGGAAGCTGAACAAGATGGTCAACGGCGCCATGGAGCTTGTGGACGAACTCAAGCCTCTGATAGCCGGCGCAGAGAACGTGGAAGTGGTGGTTTGTCCCACCTTTACCGCTCTCTATGCCGTTAACATGAGCATCGTAGACAGCAGCATCATGCTGGGCGCCCAGGATTGCTACTGGAAGGAGAGCGGAGCTTACACCGGAGAGGTCTCCGTGCCCATGCTTCAGGATATCGGGTGTAAATATGTCATAGTAGGCCATTCCGAAAGGCGCCAGTTCTTCGGCGAGACCGATGAAACGGTCAACAATAAGGTCAAAGCCGTGCTGCAGAATGGATTGAACCCCATTATGTGCGTCGGCGAAAGCCTTGAGCAGCGTAAGTCCGGCACCACCGACGATGTCATTGTCAGCCAGGTGGAGAAGGGCCTGGACGGTTTGAGCACCCAGGATGCCGTGGCCGTCGTCATAGCCTACGAGCCCATATGGGCCATCGGAACCGGGGAAACCTGCGACGCCGGCGAGGCCAATCGTGTCTGCGGCTTGATCCGCTCCACCGTGGCCGCTCACTTTGGTCAGGATGTGGCGGATGCCGTTCGCATCCAGTACGGCGGAAGCGTAACGCCCGATACCGTTGATGATCTCATGTCCAGAAGTGATATCGACGGCGCCCTGGTGGGCGGCGCCAGCCTGGTAGCCGAGAAGTTTGCCAGAATAGTCAACTTTAAGAGATAGGACTAGTGCACCCCCCGCAGCAGCAGTGCTGCGGGGGGTGAGATGTCGCCAGTCTCACATATAAAGAAAAATTAAGTGATAAACCAGAGGGCTTGCATGGGAATCCTGAAACCAACAACCAACAACCAACAACCAACAACCGCGCCCGCAGGGCGCAACCCCAAAGTAATCCTGATGATACTGGACGGCTGGGGCATATCCGAGGAGAAGAGCGGCAACGCCATTGCCATAGCCTCCAAGCCTAATATGGATGCGCTTATGAGCGAATACCCTGTGGCCAGGCTGCATTGCTCCGGTGAGTCGGTAGGCCTGCCGGAAGGGCAGATGGGCAACTCCGAAGTGGGACACCTCAACATCGGCGCCGGCAGGGTAGTGTATCAGGATTTTGCCAGGATAGACAAGAGCATAAGAGACGGCGATTTCTTCACCAATCCTCAGCTTCTGTCCGCCATCGATCACGCCCTTGCCACCGGCGGCGCCCTGCATCTGGCCGGACTGTTATCTGACGGCGGGGTACACAGTCACATCAGGCACATTTGCGCCCTGTTGAAGATGGCTAAAGACAGAGGTCTGAGCAGGGTGTTCGTCCATGCCTTTCTGGACGGCCGGGACGTGCCGCCGTCCAGCGGCGGCGGGTATATAACCCAATTAGAGCAGGAGATGGCCGCTCTGGGTGTAGGACGCATTGCCACCGTTATGGGGCGCTACTATGCCATGGACCGGGATAAGCGCTGGGAGCGCGTGTCACGGGCATACAACGCCATGGTCAAAGGCAAAGGCCTGACCGCCGACAGCGCGCTAGGCGCCGTTGAGGCCTCTTATGAACGAGGCGAAACGGACGAGTTCGTCCAGCCTACGGTAATAATCGGCGAAAAACGCCCTCTCGTCATGGTCTCATCAAATCCAAACTTCTCTATAGCCCAGGGAAAAGTTACAAACGGTCATCCCCTGGCTACCGTCTCCAACGGCGATGCCATGATATTCTTCAATTTCCGGCCGGACAGAGCCCGCGAGATCAGTCACGCCTTTGTGGACAAGGAATTCGACTGTTTCGAAAGACAGCGCGTCAAGAACCTCTGCTATGTCTGCATGACACAATACGATGAGACCATCGACGCCTCCGTGGCCTATCCGCCGCAGGACGTGAGCAATACTCTGGCGGAGTATCTCAGCCGGAACGGATTGAAACAACTGCATATAGCCGAAACTGAGAAATACGCGCATGTTACTTTCTTTTTCAACGGCGGCGTAGAGGAGCCCTATCCCGGAGAGGACAGGGTGCTCATACCCTCGCCCAGAATTGCCACCTACGATCTCAAACCGGAGATGAGCGCCTATGAAGTCACAGATAAGCTGACAGCTCTTCTGGAAGAGCGCAAATACGATTTTGTAGTCCTCAATTTCGCCAATCCCGACATGGTGGGGCATACAGGCATAATAGAAGCGGCCGTAAAAGCCGTGGAGGCCGTTGACGATTGTGTCGGCCGGGTAGTGAAGGCCGCTCTGGCCAACGGCTATGTCCCGATAGTCACCGCCGATCACGGCAACGCCGAGAAGATGCTGGACACGACTACCGGTGGGCCTTTCACAGCTCATACGACGGACGACGTGCCGTTTATAGTAGTCGACGGCGGGCACGATTGCCTGCGCCCGGAGGGCATGCTGGCCGATGTGGCCCCGACGGTCCTGGAACTTATGGGCCTGCCCGTGCCGCCGGAGATGACCGGGAAATCGATGCTCAAGAGGTAACAATACCGATTTTTCCAGCCAGCTCTCTGATGCTCTCTCTTCTGGTTGAATCGAGGTCGTTAAAAAAGCAGCTTAGCATGCTTTGCCATTCCTTTTCGTCTTCTTCAAAGAGGAAGTCAGGGTCTGTCATATATGCTGGGGACTTTTTCATGAGAAGGGCGAGTTCCATGTCCCCAAGTGACTGAAAAATCTCGGCATATTCATCGTCGAAGATGGAATATCCTTCCAGAAGATCGATTAAATCGGTAATACTGTGAATTTCACGTTGGATTATGACGATTTTATCCGACACATATCTGCATTCTCTGATTTCATCCGTAATGTTCCGGAAGAGTTCATCGTTCATTTGCACGCCGTCTTCAAACAGAATGAGCGGTTGTGAGAGATTCTCCTTAAAGCTGATAAACATTGATTCTAATCGGTCGTTTTCCAAAGCGCGTTTAAAACCGGCTGATAAGCTCATCACAGTTGCTGCAACGTGTTCATGCAAAGGTTCATCGGAAATACCAAGCTCTTTGCAGACCTGTGTCGATGCCTCCTGCAGCCTTGTATCCAGCTTCTCCTTTGACAGATTCGCCAGTTTCTGTTGCAAATACTCTCTGTCAATCGGTTCGATATTAAGCTGGACGGCGCTTTTACCTGCCAATACTGAACCGACTACATTTGTTAACACAATTCCGAAGATATTTATAAGCAGGTCCTGGTAGCGGTCATCATATCCGCGTAACAGACAATGGATGTCGTGCCCCGTGAAGTTCTTGCAAAATCGGTTTTCCAGAAACAGTTTTTGGAGATAGTTGTAGATGTACTCTATGCCGGCCAAATCCATTTTATCATTGCTTAAGGGGTAATCTATGGATGCCGGGGTATCGTGGGCGGCAAAGTCGGCATTATAGGCAGAGAAGAATACTGATATTCCGTTCTCTATAGTATCGTTATAAGCACAATTGTCCGTAACGATGCTGTCATTCCGTATTGCGCCAAGCAATTCCACGGCACTCTTTATTTGCTTTTCCACCAACTTCCTGCCGTGCCGGTGGAGCTCCAGTAAAGGCTTTTGTTTAATTGCCTCTAAGCTCATGTCCGGATCAGGAAAGCTCTTAAGATATACGCCAATATTGTAGAAGATCGATTGCATGATACTCTGCGCGGTTTCCGTTTTAACTGAACTGCTCTCTCCGCCGGTATAGAGTTCCGTCTGTCCGGCCAGAAGCTCTATGCTCTGCAGTTGGATACTCTCAAGCTTGGAATCTGTTAACAGCTTAAGGCGCGAGGCCTCCTGTAAAATCGACAGAAAATACTCTGCCTCATTAAGACTCTCTCTCTTAATCAAATGCTGTCTTTCAAGATTATTCATCAAAAATCTCCTCATCAAAAGCCTCATCGGTATCTTCGCATAAACCGGCATAATCGCTAATTCCATATCGGATATTGTGTGCCAGGGCTACCAGTTCCCGGTTTTGCAGCAGTTCAATGGAACCTTGACAGCTTTGATCGAAATATTTCTTCATCAATGAGATCAATTCATCGTCACTGATTTCATCAAGCGTCTCGTTCTTGAAATAATAAAAGATTTCTATCAGTTCGTTCAAGGTGGTGGAGTAGTTGGATTGAGAGAGGAAAGGGGAGTTGGAGAATGCCAGAATTATTTTATTGATGATTCCGCCAGAAAATTCAATACGCCCGTTGCTGCTCAGAGCCTCTGCACGTGTTTCAACAAGTTTCAGTGCCGCTGTTTGGGAAAGCGTTAAGCCATAACGAGATGTCAGTTCATTACAATTTATGATTTCATTTATTGCCGACTTATCCATCATAACGGCAGGAAGCAATATGCGATTAATATCCATTTTTTTCGTCCTTTCGTTACGTTTAAAAAGTTATTGACAAAGGGATTGTTCTATGCTATAGTAAATTGGGTTTTTATAGTTATATAGTATATCGCTATGCCAAATTACAGTATACTACCGGTCGTTTTGAATGTCAATCGTCGATGATACTTTCCTTATCCGGCGATTTCTTATAGCAAGATAACGGCTGATTGCTTATGTCCGGCAAACGGACCCGTGTCTGCTTTACTTGCCACAAAATCACGCATATGATATTATAATTCAAGTTGATTTAGGAGGTTTTAGCTTTGGCAATAGTATTGATGATTATTCATATACTGATCAGCATCGGTCTGATCACCGTAGTCCTGATGCAGCAGAGCAAGAGCGAAGGCGGGCTTTCCGGTGCCATTTCCGGGTGGTCGCAGCACGCGAAGGCCAGATACGGCATCGAAGAGAAGCTGGATAAATTCACTATGGGTCTGGCGGTAGCCTTTTTCGTCTCGTCCCTGGTGATGTATCTTATATACCCCATGTTCAGTTGATCCGCATAGTTCGATTATCTTAGAAATGCCTTTTCGCTGCTGCGTAAAGGCATTTTTGGTGTGAAGGAGGGCGGGACCAGGTTTTGTATAAGCAGCTTATGTGGTTGTTGACGGCTGTTCTGGCAGCTCTGATGATAGCCGAATGCGGTACCGGCAGAAGCACTCCGGCCATGCCTGCGTGTCCCATAGCTCCCGGATCCGAACTGAAGGCCGCTTCCGGCGACATCGGACAATACGGTGGAGCCATGGTTCTGATGGCTACCTCCGATCCCAAGACCTTCAATCCCATAACCGCCTCTGAGACATCAAGCACTGATATCATAGAGCACGTCTTCTCCGGCCTAGTGGAGATGAACGGAGAGACCATGGATTACGAGCCGGCGCTGGCCAGGACATGGTCCACCAGCCCGGATGGACGAACGTGGACTTTCACCCTGCGCAAGGGACTGCAATGGTCCGACGGCGTTCCC
>JAQVUQ010000148.1 GCA_028699365.1 bacterium
AGTCACCGGGATTGCCGTCCTCCAGGTTAGCGATGCTTATCCAGCAGTATTCAAAACCGAAACCGTTAAGGCGTTTATTAATGGCCTCCACATTTCCAACGGTAATCTCCTCAGTGCTTTCGCTGGTATTACCGAAAACCCAGGCCCAGCCAACCCAACCGAGTGCCGGCTTTCGTATGAACCTGGGATGGTATACGGCAGCCACACTATCAGACCAATCTTCGAGTAGACGATAAGGGTCAGCACCGCCGGCAAAAACGAACTTCTCCGTCTCCATCGTCTCCCCGGGGAGCAAATCGAAGCCGGCAAAGTCACAGTACGCCGTCAGATTTCTAATCCCCACCTGTTCGTCATATTCATAAACAACTCTGGTCAGGGCTCTCTGAAATGAAATGAAGCCTGCCAGAACAGCTTCCTGCCGGTCACGGTTGAGAAGGAGTATCTTCACATCGCTTTCCCTATAGCTATCCGGAGATTTTACCGGCTGGATATCCCGAAGCCCCTGTCCCAAGGGCAGTGTTAATTGCACTATATCCTCTTCCGGCTTGCCGAAACCGCTGATATCAATGGCTTTGCACATATAGGCTTTACCTAAGCTGACCGGCTTCACGCCGATATTCCTGATTACCGAAGTAATTTCAATTTTATCACCAAAGCCTGTGTTGAAGTCCAGCACCCATTCCAGGCCTGCCTCTCCGCAATCGATCTTGTAGGTGGCATTGCATACATTTTCATTGATAAGACAAGGTCTCCCTAACCGTTCCATCCCATCAGCTTCAAGGGCAACCCTCCATTTAAGCATAGAAAGATCCTCTTTTTGAAGAATGAAAGCATTACTCTTCTTATCATATTGCAATAACATGCTTTTGCCTCCGGTCTATGATTAGGTTGTTCTTCCCTGTATAGCTTGTCCGATTCACTCTTTCCTCACCGACTTAATAATTTCACAGCGTTACCACTATAGATTTTATCGAGCACATCCAGAGGCAAACCCAGGCTGTTGAGAAATTCCTGATGAACGTTGTCAAATTTGTCCCTGGCATAGAGCACCCGATCCTGAAATTCCGTCAAAAATTCCACGGTAAACTCAGGGTCCCGGCTCAAAGCGTTATAACCGGAGCCGGCAGAGATATCGCAATAGAGGTTGGGATAAAGCCTCAGCATCTCTATAAGCTTGCCCCCGGGCACTACCTTCCCCTTAGGACGCGACACTTTGTCATATTGATCGCCTTTGGAGATATGGGACCAGAAGCCGGCATGCCCCAGGAAGACAGTCTCCGGGCAGGCCTGCAGAGCTCTCTCCAGCGCCTCTATGCCTCCGCCGAACCAATAACCGGGGCGGGGATACTTCATCTCGTTATTTGTCACATAGCCTATATGCACCGTTACCGGCAGCCCCCTTCTCCCACATGAGGTATGCAGCAATTATCGATCGGATGATACTCATCAATGGGGGTCTATGATCATTATCCTAATCTCCATCATACCAGCGGTCCTGCAAAGCCCTGATGATACTGCCGCCGATACTCTTTACTTTTAGATTAATATCTCGATGATTTCGTAATCCTCGAGCTTAGGCAAAACCAATTTCACCTTGCCTTCATGCTTTTCTATCTGCAGATCCTGGCCGGAACGGATAGCACGCACCGATTTCACCGGCATACCGAACAGCTCTATCTTCATGTCTTGCAGAGGATGTATATATGTAATAGGCCTCTTCGGTCCACTCGTCCGGTTGATCAGATGCAGGTATATCTGTTCTCCTCTTTGCCTGAGGCTTATCTCTACCCATGGACATTCAGGAATTCCCACTTGCCGGTCGCTTCTCTGATCGCAGATGTTTCTAATAAGTTTAAGATATTCGGGAAAATGGAAATTCCATAAGCTGCCGCCGAATGTGCCGGCAATATATACAGCCTTGCCTTGGCCGTAAGTGTTCTCGATCAGGAAAGGATGCGGGGATAGCTGCGGCGTATTATCGTAGCGGCCTTTCAGCTTCTTGCAATAGTTCAGAATGGCGCGGCCTGATGTTGTCGTCACCTCGATGCCGTAACGGGGTGCAGGCAGATATTTCTTGTTGATACCGCCAAGCAGCAGGGTCGACTGACTATCAGAAGCCTGTATATAATCCCACTCCATCGGTCCCAATATATTGCCGCTGAAGCTGATGCCGAAAACATCGGCTAGCTGGAAATCATCCTGTCTTCTTCCCTCCTGGTCATACAGGGAACTCTCGAAGGTGCCTGCCAGGTTGCCGCCCTGGGCTACGTACTGTCTGAGTGCCTCCGTATCTGCTGCGGACATACAAGCTGCATTGGGTAGAATGATCAGTTGATACCCGGACAGGTCGGCGGTGGATGCGTCATCTATCAGGTCAAAGGGTGTTTGCGCCCGGACCAGCGCCTCATACAGCCCGTGGAACTCTTCATTGACATTGCCGATACCCTGCCTGTCCATCTTATCCGTAAAATCCGATACGGGTACCGATGAACCGTTGTAGTATTCCATCGTCTGCGCCGGCCACACCATGGCTGTTTTGGCCAGGGATTTGGACTTCAGAAATGCCCCCGGGTTATCGGCTACGGTTTTGCCGAACGATACCACTCCATCCATTTCCGGCTGGTTTATGTCGTCGGGTAAGACTGCCAGCCAGTAGTTAGCACCATGCGCCACTGTCTGTGCCAACAGCAGACGTATCTCCGCCTCCGGCAGCAGATACCACGACCACAGCTTCCAGCCGGCACAGTCAAAGACTATCAAAGGCCGTTCTTTCGCCTGTGCTTCCAGCAGCTTGGCGGTAACACCGGGTTTATAAAGGGACACTTGATTTAAATCGTGGCTCATAAAGCCGCCTTCCGCTCCCAGGATATCACTGCTGCGGGCTATCTTCCGGTTATCCCTGCCGGTAGCCCAGTTGGGGGAAGGCGTATTGCCGTTCATGCAAAGCAGTATCTCCGGGTTGGCTTCCTTGATAATCTTATCCGTATCCGTCAGGAATCTTTGGATGCTGTCCGACTGGAAGGCCAGCAGTTCTTTCCATAACACATTCTCATAGTCGGACTTGAGCGGCATCTCCTGCCCGGTTCTCTCCCGGAACTGCTGCTTGCATGCTTCACAGTAACAAGTATTGTGGAAGAAAATGGGGCCGTCGTAGAAGATGCCGTCGATATCATACTTGCAAAGATCTCTGACAACCTGGAAGACCCAGTCGCGGTAAGGACTGTTGATACAGCAGGAGGTACCTGTAGCGTAAACATCATCGATGGGCTCTCCGTTCTCCCTCAACTGTACCCAGTTCGGATGCTGCTGCCCAAAATCGCGGGTATACCAGTGCACATTAAAATAAACGATCACCCGTATTCCGGCTTCCCGTGCCATCGGGATGTATTCTCCCAGTAGATCGGGATTATCTACCGCTGCCGCTTCGGTCTTAAAGAAGAATCTCCTGTCATCAAGGCCGCCGGCGGTATCCATGCAATGGAAATGCTGTACATTGCCGCCCAGATTCTTAACCGCCTCCAATAGCTCCTTGCCGGATACGGTGTCTAAATTGTGCCCATTGCAGATTTCTATGATCCTAAGGGGCTCTTTCTTCCACCAATTCATTTTATTCCACCTCATTATAATATGTTCCACCAAGCGTATTTGGTGGTCTGTGCGGTTTATATCGAAATACAAATACCCCCGGCAACACACAGCAGGAGACCCAACCCCTTTACAAGGGATAATTCTGAATCAAAAAGGATCAGGGAGCCTATCAGTATCACCAGACTGCTGCACCCCACTATTCCCATGGTATAGCCGGGATTAGGAGCAGTGATAACGGACTTGACTGAGAGCCAGTTGCCCAGATAGGAGAAGACTGCCACTGACAGGATCCAGACAATGCTCTGGCCGGAAAGATTCAGGGATGTCCTGGAGATCAGGGAATGGGCCAGATAGAAGACGGCTGAGAGTGCAAAGGCGAAGAACAGGATAACTGTTGCCGGAACCTGCTGCAGTGTTAGTTTCTTAATAGCCAGAGCCATCAGGCCCATACTCAACATTGCCAGAATAGCGTTTGTCTGCCACATAACTATATCCTTCCGCTCCAATGGGCTGTTCGGTCTTTCGCCTTCACTGCTCTCTTTCGCCGGTCAGGACTTAAAGGAGAGACACCAGCCGCCTGAGCCTTCCGGATTACCGGGATCATCAGCCAGCAATTCCTCACAATTCCAGGCAACCTTCCTTATGGCAGCGGCATATTCCTCTATGACATCCGGGTAGTAGCGCTTGAACCATGGCACGGTGAAGATACGGCTCTGTATACCGTCCGACACAGGCAGGTTCATATCTTCCTGCCTGCCGGAAGGCGTCTTCATAGCGTTTATGGGCCTGCCCTGGTTATAAACATCTATAGTGCTGAAAAGCGGATGCTGGTGCAGAGCTTTGTTACAGCCCGGACGTGCCGGCACGCCTTCTGCTTCCAGGGCTTCACAGAAGCGGGTCACGGACAGCCCTCCCAGCGATTCCGGATTGTAATGTGCCAGAGGATTGTACCATCCTCCCATGGTTATATTGCTGCCTTTGGGCGGACAATGCGGTTTTATACCGGGCACTCCTTCCAGCAGATCCCAGAAGTAGTTCATGGCCTTGTCTATCTCCGCCATCTCGGCCGGATACTTCTTCAACTGCTCCAGCCCTACGGCGGAGGACATCTGGTGCATCCTGTACTTGTATCCGCCCCAGGGAATGCCCGCTCCTTCCTTGAGAGACTCTGTTGTAAGCGCTGCATGCCTCCTGTGATGTCCCAGGATAAGGGCCCTGTCGTATATCTCCTTATCGTTGGTCAGCATGATGCCCGCTTCGCCTATGGCAAAGGACTTGCCGCTCATCAGGGAGAAGCCGGATACATCCCCAAAGGCACCTACCATCTTTCCCTTATACATAGCTCCATGAGCATGGGAGACATCCTCTATCACCTTCAGATTATGCTTGCGGGCTATAGGCATTATCCTGTCCATATCCGCCGGACGAGCACAGTAGTGGACCACCACTACCGCTTTGGTACGGGGGGTGATGCGCCTCTCCATATCATCGGGATCAATACAGAGTGTCTCCGGGTCTATATCGGCAAAGACTACTTTGCCACCCAGGGATAAGACCTGTGCGCATGAGGCCCAATAAGTAATGGAAGGGCAGATGATCTCATCTCCCTCTCCTATACCTGCTCCATATATGGCGCAATGCAGCGCTGCCGTCCCGCTGCTGCATCCCAGCCCGCAGGTCATGCCGTGCCAGTCGGCAAACTCCCTCTCAAAACGGCGGGTGATGTCTGTGCCGGACATGTTTCCCGTCCTCAACACCTCCAGCACCGCCTCTTCCATGGCCTTGTTGACTATCGGCCAGGTAAGAATATCTCCCGGGCAGGATTTTACCGCTTTTTCTCCATCGTTAATTGCCAGTTTAGACATCTTTGCTGTCACCTCTCTATTTTTTTATCTGTCCCCGTGTCTATGCCTATCCGCCTCCTGACAGCAGTATTACGGCCGTTACAGCAGCAGATCAATCTCCTGTGACACAAGGAATTCTATTTACATTATACGGATCGGTAGATGTATTCCAATATCAATTCTCTTTATCTTGGTATGAAATCCTACGGTAGATAGCGGGAATAAAATCTACTTGCAAGATTCAATTCCGAGTACTCTGCCACACTCCCTGAGCAACACACTCTCAAGCTCCCGATCAAAGGGGAACAGCCCGTAGAATCTGGGTGCCTGGTAGCAGGCATAATCAACGTCTATATCGTAGACATCACCAGTAGGCAGATACCCTACGTTGCCTCCGGAATAGCCGACCGGCATCAACGGTGCCCCATTTGCTTCCATCAGCTTCAAACTGTAGCCGGAGAAGACTTCACCCGGCAGCCCAAGTATCTTTACCTCTCCCAGGTTAATCAATTGCACAGGAACATTGAGCAGAAATGGCTCTCGCCTGAACTCAGCATGTCTCTCTCTTGCCCTGTAAGCCCAGTCATCGATAAATCGCCCGTATAACGGCAGAACGGAACTGAAATAATTCCGCCACCACTCGCACTGGGTTTTGATCTCTTCATAGGACGGTACGTTAAGCGGCAACCGCACCCTGTTCTCTACGGCCTTTATTTCCGGCGTGCTTACGGCCACAGCCCGTCTTTGCGCTGTTGCCATATGACGGTAGAGTATCTCCCCGTACAACTGCAAATCCTCTACCGAGCCTCCAGTGCCTCTCCTGCGGCTGACAGGGTTGACATCACCGCAGAAGCCTTGCAGGAACATGCCTTGATGCCCGTCCCGCTCTATCCTGGTTATCAGCGCTCCCGGCCAATCGGCCGAGACCCTGTTGCTCTGGCCCAGGACTACCGGATGGCAGGCATAACTTACCAGATATATCTTACGGCCGTCCGGCCAAGTGAAGATGATCGTCTTCAATACCGGGTCAATGGGAGCAAAGCCTTTCTTTCTCCGGTTGTAGCCGATGGGCGTTACCATCTCGTGGATATAGGACATCTCCGCCGGCCGGCAATTTCTTTGGGCCGACTCGGCTGCTGCCGCTATGGCATGGCTGACCGTTGTCTGGCATCCGGGATCCACCTCTCCCAAACCGGGCAGGTCATGTATGGCCGGTCCGGCATGGGTATGGGTGCAGGCCAGGAGAATATTACTTACCGGCAAGTCGTATCTGGCAGCAATCTCTTTTCTTCTTTCATCGGTAAATTCCACACTCAGGCTGAGCAGATCGCAGCTTATCAGGATAACGGCTTCCGGCCCCTGGCGGATATAAAGCGCCCTGACTTTGAGATCATCGATCACTTCTTCCGCTTTGCGCTCCAGGTAGTAGCCGTAGCCGGTAAGTTCCACTCCCAAAGGCAGAGTTATTATCCGCTCA
>JAQVUQ010000149.1 GCA_028699365.1 bacterium
GGATATGAATAACAACCAACAACCAACAACTACCGCGAAGCGGTACATAATCATAGTAGGCGACGGTATGGCCGACCGGCCGGTGCCGGAGCTTGACGGGAAGACACCGCTTGAAGCGGCCGAGACGCCCTGCATGGACCGGATGGCGGCGGAAGGATGCTGTGGGCTGGTTCAAACCGTGCCGGCGGGAATGCCTCCGGGCAGCGATGTGGCCAACCTCTCCCTTATGGGTTATGCTCCCGAAACAGCTTATACCGGCCGCGGCCCCCTGGAAGCGGCGGCGCTGGGGGTTACCCTGGGACCGGAAGATTACGCTTATCGCTGCAACCTGGTGACCCTGGCGGACGGCAGGCTTGAAGACTATAGCGCCGGGCATATAGACAGCGCCACGGCAGGTGAGATCATAGATCTACTGCATGCGGAACTGGGATCGGAAGAGATTGATTTCCATAGAGGAATGGCCTATCGTCATCTTATGACCTGGCGGCACGGCAGGATGCTGCAGACGGTTCCTCCGCACGATATTCAGGGACGTCCCTTTGCCGGGTATCTGCCGCAGGGCGACGGTGCCGATACCGTCATACGCCTGATGGAGCGCTCCCGCGAGATACTGGCGGACTGCGGCCTGAACCGCCGGCGTAAGGCTGCCGGTTTGCCGCCGGCCAATTCCATCTGGCCGTGGGGAGGCGGAAAGGCGCCTGCTATAGCTCCGTTTGCTGATCAATACGGCCTGAGCGGCGCCGTGATAACGGCGGTAGACCTTATACGGGGCCTGGGTGTATACGCCGGTATGCGTATTATCGAAGTGCCCGGCGCCACCGGGTATATCGATACGGATTACGCCGCCAAAGCGGACTACGCCTTATCGGCACTGGATGATGCCGAATTCATCTTTCTGCACATAGAGGCTCCCGATGAAGCGGCGCATGCCGGCCTTCTTCAGGAGAAGATAGAGGCTATCGAGAACATAGACAGCAAGATACTGGCACCGCTTCTGGCCAGAGCCGACAGAGACAGCACCTTGCGACTGATGCTGTTGCCTGATCACGCCACGCCCATGGATATCAGGACACATTCGTCGGAGCCCGTGCCCTTTGCCGTATTTCCCGCTGCGTGTGCCGGAGGGAACGTCTATACCGAGAAAGCCGCTGCGGCAGGCCCGCTGATCGGTTCAGGGCCTGAGTTGCTTGATTTCTTTCTGTCGCGAAAGGCATGACACTTGCTGCTGCATGCCGTTAAAGACCTCATAGGACGACAGGGGCTGATCCATCCGGGGGACAGGGTCGTAGCCGCTGTTTCCGGCGGTCCGGATTCCGTCGTCATGCTGCATCTCCTTAATCGTCTCCGTTTTGAAATCGATTTTTCTCTGCATGTGGCGCATCTGGACCACATGTTCAGGGGTGAGCAATCGCGCCTGGACGCGGAGTTTGTCGGCCGGCTGGCTGAGAGCATGGGACTGGACCATACCGTCAAAGCGATCGACGTGCCGGACTATAGAAGTCACCATAACATCTCTTCGGCTCAAGAGGCCGCCAGGATAGTCCGTTACGCCTTTCTGGCCAAGACGGCTGAATGCATCGGGGCAAACGTCATAGCCGTGGCTCACAATGCCGATGATCAGGTGGAGACAGTGCTGCAGAACCTCATTCGTGGGGCCGGACCGGAAGGTCTGCGCGGCATGGCCTATCACAGCGGCATGATTGCGCGCCCTCTGCTCGATACTTCCCGGGCGGATATCGAGAAATACTGCGACATACACGGTCTGGAGACCAGAATCGACGCTTCCAACGACAGTATGTACTATACCAGAAACCGCATCAGGCATCGCCTCTTGCCGCTGCTGGAAAGCTTCAACCCCGCCGTCCGGCAGGCCGTTTCCAAGGCATCGCGGCTGTTGACCATAGATGACGAGTATCTGGATACTCTGGCACTGCGGGCCTATGATGAGCTGTGGTCCGGCGAAGAAGAGAGACTGTCTTTTCCTGATGAGGGGCTTGCCCGACTGCATCCCGCACTGCGTCGCCGCGTGCTGCGTCTGGCCGTGGAGCGGATCAAGGGCGATCTGCGCGATATAACCCTGGGGCATATCGAGGCTATGGAAGCCCTTCTGGAAAAGAATGTCGGAGCATCGGCCGATTTACCCGGGCTGACGGTTTACAGGGATTACGGACGGCTGGTAGTGGGCTTCCGTCCGCCTTCGACTGAAGACACCGGCCTCGTCGCCGAGCTTCAGGTTCCCGGAGAAAACCTGCTGCCGCAATTCGGGATAAGGATCAGGATTGCCGGGTTGCCGTCGCCGGAAGCTGCTCAGGTAACTCCCGGTCGCTGGCGGCTGGCTCTGGATGCCGCAGCCTTGCCCGGCCCTTTGGCGGTTCGTTTCCGCCGGCCCGGAGACCGTATCCATCCCTTCGGTATGACCGGCAGCAAGAAACTGCAGGATCTCTTCGTCGATGCCAAAATACCCCGCTGGCAGCGTGGAGAGGTCCCTTTGCTGACGGCAGGGGATGAGATCGTCTGGGTGATAGGCCTTCGTGCCGGCAGTCGATGGCTTGCCCGGCACGATACGGTGGAAAGCATCCTGTTGGAGGCCGAGCCTTTGGCGGCTGACAGAGCTCTGTGATACGCTCCTTTCGACGGCTTATGTTTGTTGTTCGGCCATATTTAGTGTGCTATAATGTTCCGGTATTTTTATTAGCTATTTAGGCTGTAGCGGTTTAGGTCTTTAGGAGATTGCGAAGTTAGTAACGACGGAGTAATCTACGTGAATACTACTAACAGGCTAAAAGGCTAATGCGCTAAATAGCTAACTTAAGTGTGGAGGATATCTGTTGAAGATCAATATAAAAAAACTGGCGCTATTTTCTCTTATTGCGGTGCTTCTTTTGCTTTTCGCCGCAAACTTTCGCGCTGCAAAGAAACACGATAATAGAATAACTTATACGCAATTCGTTGCCAGCATCAGCAAAGATAAGGTTGATCAGGTAAAAATTGTTAAAGACGAGATACGCGGCACTACCAGGGACGGCAAGGAGTTTCTCGTTATAATGCCTTTTGAAGACGGTCGGCTGCCCCAGATGCTTGAGCAGCACGGCGTAAATGTCGAAGGCGCAAGGCAGCAAGCAGGCTGGTGGGAGACTCCGCTCTTCCAGATGTTCCTGTTTGTCGGAGTCTTTGCCATCTTGTGGCTCTTTATCATCAGGCAGGCCCAGAATTCCAATTCCCAGGCCATGATGTTCGGACGCAGCCGTGCCAAGACGCTGGCTGAGAACTGGGAAAAGGTAACCTTCGACGATGTAGCCGGTGTCGAAGAGGCCAAGCAGGAACTGCGCGAGGTTGTGGATTTTCTCAAAGACAGGCAGAAGTTCCAGGCGCTGGGTGCCAAGATACCCAAGGGCGTCCTGCTGCTCGGTCCTCCCGGATGCGGCAAGACTCTGTTGTCGCGGGCCGTAGCCGGCGAGGCGGAAGTGCCTTTCTTTTACATAAGCGGCTCCGATTTCGTGGAGATGTTCGTCGGTGTCGGTGCATCCCGTGTCAGGGATCTGTTCAACCAGGCCAAGGAGAAGGCTCCCTGTATCATCTTCATAGATGAGATAGATGCGGTCGGCCGGCAGAGAGGAACAGGTCTGGGCGGCGGACATGACGAGAGAGAGCAGACGCTCAACCAGTTGCTGGTGGAGATGGACGGCTTCGACGCCAATCTGGGTGTCGTGCTGGTGGCAGCCACCAACCGGCCGGACGTTCTGGACCCGGCTCTGCTGCGTCCCGGACGCTTCGATAGAAGAGTTATAGTCGATAATCCCGATGTCGTCGGCCGGAACGGTATTCTCAAAGTGCATGTCAAGGGCAAGCCGATGGCCGAGGATGTCGATCTGGAAGTCCTGGCACGCCGGACTCCCGGGTTCTCCGGGGCCGATCTGGCCAATCTGGTAAACGAGGCCGCCTTGCTGGCTGCCCGGCGCGACAGAGCTGATATATCGATGGCCGAATTAGAGGCTTCCATCGATAAGGTGATCGCAGGCCCCGAACGCAAGAGCAGGCTCATAAATGAGCGTGAGCGTGAGATCATAGCCTTCCATGAGGCAGGACACGCCCTGGTGGCCAAGCAGATGCCGACCGCTGATCCGGTGCATAAGATCTCCATTCTGCCGCGCGGTATGGCCCTGGGGTACACCATGCAGTTGCCGGTGGAAGATACGTATCTCACCGCCAAGACGCATCTCAAGGATCAGATAGCCGTTCTGCTGGGAGGACGTGTGGCTGAGACGCTGCGCTTCGACGATGTGACCACCGGTGCCCAGAACGATCTGGAGCGGGCTACCGCCATTGCCAGACAAATGGTCTGCGCCTTCGGCATGAGCGATGAACTGGGGCCCGTGACCTTCGGCCGCAAGCAGGGCCAGGTATTCCTGGGTCGCGACCTGGTGGAAGAGCGCAACTACAGTGAAGAGGTTGCCCGGAAGATCGATGCCGAGGTGAAGTCTCTGTTGCTTGAAGGATACGAGCGTGCCAATACGGTTCTGGCAAAGGAGAAAGACCTCCTGGCCTTGATATCGGCCCAGCTTCTTGAGAAGGAGACGCTGGAAGGCGAGTTGCTGGAAGAGTTGCTTGACGGCCGTTATGTCAGCGTCTCTGTCAGCGACAGCGCCGATACAGTGGAAGCCGGTACGGTGGAAGCTGCAGAGGCTATGCACGAAGAAAACAGCTAAGGTAAAATGCCTCAAGTTGTATCAACTTGAGGCATTTTTTTATGCTTCAAGCAGGCGGTTTTCGTATGCCTGGACAAGGAGAAAATCTCATTGGAAAAGCTGGTTGAATGTGTTCCCAACTTCAGCGAGGGACGTTCCCTCAAGATTGTAGAGCGCTTCGTCGACATCGTCAGGTCCGGGGGAGCCGACCTGCTCGATTATTCGCTGGACCCTGATCATAACCGCAGCGTCATAACCTATGCCGGTGACATGAGCACCGTTGTCGAGACCGCCTTCAATCTGGCACGGCAGGCGGTGGCGGATATAGATATGCGCTTCCACCGGGGTGTCCATCCTCGCATGGGCGCACTGGATGTCCTGCCGCTGGTGCCGCTGGAGAATACCACCCTTGAAGATTGCGTGTGTGCCGCCAGGGAACTGGGTAAGAGACTCGGCACGGAACTGGGGCTGCCGGTATACTATTACGGCTATGCCGCCGTGAGCGCTTCGCGCGTCAAGTTGTCGGAATTGAGACGAGGCGGGTTCGAGGGGCTGGAGACACGTATGCAGAATCCCGACTGGCACCCGGATGAAGGTCCTGATCATCCTCATCCCACTGCCGGCGCCGTGGCGTTGGGAGTCCGAAAACCGCTGATTGCTTATAATATCAATCTGCAATCCGGCGATCTGGAAACGGCACGACGTATTGCTGTGCGCATCAGAGAGAAGGACGGAGGTCTGCACGGTGTCGAGGCACTGGGTGTCAGGCTGGCTGCGGCGGGTATGGTCCAGGTCACTGTAAATTTGCGTGACAGGAGCCTTACCTCTATGGATATGGTCTATAATGCCGTATGCACGGCTGCGGCCGAAGAGGGGATAAAGGCGGGTGACGGCGAACTTATCGGCATGGTCCCGCTGGATGAGGTGATGCGCGTATTCGGCCGGGCAACGGGGCTGTCGGGCATAGATCCGGACCGCATTCTTGAATGGAGACTAAAGAAGCATACTTGAATGTAAACACCTTCAGACTTCAGGCTTACAAGCTGATAAGAGAGGGTTTTGAAATAATAAAAGAGAATATAGTATTGATTGGAAAGGAGTATTTATTATGGAAATCAGAAAGTTCGAACTACCTCAGAATGAGATGCCCAGCAGTTGGTATAACGTGGCTGCCGATCTTCCGGCCCCCATGGAGCCGCCGATGCACCCCGGCACGCATCAGCCTTTGGCGCCGGAGGATTTGGCAGCGATATTCCCGATGGAGCTTATCGAGCAGGAGATGAGCACTCAGAGATGGATAGACATACCCGGAGCGGTTCTGGATGCCTATCGTCTCTGGCGGCCGACACCGCTCTTCCGCGCCGTAAATCTGGAGAAGCGTCTCAAAACACCGGCAAAGATATTTTTTAAATACGAGGGCACCAGCCCTGCCGGCAGTCACAAGCCCAATACCGCCATTGCCCAGGCATATTATAACAAGAAGGCCGGCGTCAAGAAGCTGACGACGGAGACGGGTGCCGGGCAGTGGGGATGCGCACTCTCTTTTGCGTGCCATACTTTCGGCCTGGATTGCAAGGTCTTCATGGTGAAGGTAAGCTATAACCAGAAGCCTTACCGTAAATTCATGATGCAGCTCTGGGGGGGCGAGGTCATAGCAAGCCCAAGCAATACGACCGAATCCGGCCGGCAGATACTGGCTAAAGACCCCATGAGCAACGGCAGTCTCGGCGGAGCTATCAGTGAGGCGATAGAGGAAGCCGTTAAAGATGAGAACACCAAATACTCGCTGGGAAGTGTTCTCAATCATGTCATGCTTCATCAGTCGATCATAGGTCTTGAAGCCAGGAAGCAGATGGAGATGGCCGGAGCATACCCCGATATTCTGATCGGCTGTGCGGGTGGAGGCAGTAATTTTGCCGGGCTGGTATTTCCTTTTGTTCCCGACAAGCTGGCCGGCAGAGACATCAGAATTGTTGCCGTGGAGCCGTCGGCCTGCCCGACGTTGACCAGAGGGTTCTACCGTTATGACTTCGGGGATGTGGCCAGGTTCACGCCACTACTGAAGATGTATACCCTTGGCCATTCCTTTATGCCGCCGGGAATACATGCCGGAGGTTTGCGTTATCACGGCATGTCGCCGCTGGTGAGCCTGCTTTACGAGCACAAAGTCATGGAAGCCGTATCTTACCCGCA
>JAQVUQ010000150.1 GCA_028699365.1 bacterium
AGTTGATCCATTGGATTTGTCAGCAGTCCAGTCAGGGTAAATCTCCGGAGAGCATTTGCCGCTCTTTGAGACTGGCTGCTTAATTGTCAAGGTAACGGTGCAGATGAAATCTGCATGACTTTAGTTAATTAATTCAGTATGCAGTTGTCCATAACAGGAATTATGCGTACTTTTACCACTCCATGTTTTGCGAGCATGTGATCCAGACAGAACTATGAATTCACCATTTTTCAGTTTTGCTGAAGCATGGAGCCCATGTTTGGGAGCTGTTAGCTCGAAACAAGTTATATCATCAGCTTGATCGGAATAATCTGTCTGCAGTGATGACGGGCGTGTATCAGCACGAAAAAACTCAATTCCTAACGAGGGTAGAACCATAAATACATAATCCAAAAAAGATTCCATGTTGGCTTTGGCAGCTTCAGATAAGGTGGGTATGGCAGGAATATTCCCATTTTCAAGTTTAACTTTGCCGATCCGCCCTGCCTCGTTGATCAGTCGAGCCTCTAAATACTTTACATGTGCCTTATTAAGATTATTAGCAGCAGAAGTAATTATAACAGCCTGATGCCACCAATCCTTCTTGCTATCATGACTGCGAATACGCTCACTTACGTTTTCTGCTTCACCAATATATGCCGTGTCTTTATCACCTTTCTCACCAAGCAGAATATAGATACCCGTATAACGCACCTCAGGACGACCGAGCGCCTGGCTGATCTGTATGCGAGGCGTCATTAAAACGTGACCCTTCCAATTGAAAACCTCAGCAGTTACCATTCCGTCAGTCTTCCCGTCAATAAAGTAAAGTTCTATGGAAATGCCTTGTTCTGTATTCATTATGCATGGTCATCCTTCAGTATTCATTAATCCTTTAAAGCAAATGGCGTTAGAGTTCGTAATTCGGCCAATGAAAATCATGTTTATAGTAGGTGGCCCTCAGTCTCTCAAGATCTCGCTCCCATTTAAGTATAGAGTTACGGAACTTAGATCTACCACCAATTTGTCTCTTTTTACTGCGGACTAACCAAGCGATATGAGAAACCACTCTCTCAAGGCTTAATGCATCCACACACAGTGTAAGCACTTTCCACCGTTCTGCATCTGTAGTATATCTGCCATTATTGGTGATGCAATAGCCAAGAGCCTTTAGCGCAGATTGTTCGTTCCATTCAGGACTGTGGTTCGATACAACGTTATCAGTTTCTTCCGCTTCAGTATCAGGCCATTTAAAGCCTTCGCAGGTTTGTAGAAACTGCAAGCCGTGATGCATTTCAGCGAATTCTAAAAGATATTCTGGGCAAGCATACCAGTCATGGCCAAATAAAAGCTGATCGATTATAGCTTCTTGAGGCAAGTATTTAATAGAAATAACATACTCATCTACAATGCTCTCAATAAACTCCTTGTCAAAATCACGTCGACCAATTATCAGATAATCAGTGCGCTCGGTATCATAGTCCATATCAATTCTAACATCGTGATAGTAGCCGAGCAAATTACTAAGATCATCTGTATTAAACGGCATATCACCGGTCAAAACAAACCGCCTTTTCCCATCAAACCTAGGGGGTAAAAGCATCGCCATATCGCTCATAGAGAAACTGTTTTCCACAGTATACCCCCTACAACCGTTTATCATACCTATCCTACATTACTACACAGCAATTCCGCCTGCTCCAGGACCGTCATGGTTGCCTTCTCCTGCTTGTCAGGCGGATAGCCGTATTTGCGCAGGATGCGCTTTATAATTACACGCATGTGGGCACGGACATTTTCACGCATGGACCAGTCTATGGACACATTGTTCTTTACCGCCGTGACAAGCTCCCTGGCTATTGTTCGAAGCGTGTCATCGCCCAGGACCTTAACCGCAGTGTCGTTGGTTTCCAGTGCATCATAGAAGGCCAGTTCATCCTCGGATAAACCTAACTCCTCACCACGGGCATTGGCCTGGCGCATATCTTTGGCCAAGGCGATAAGTTCTTCTATAACCTGGGCTGTTTCAATGGCCCGATTCTGGTAGCGCCTTATGGACTGTTCCAGCATATCGGCAAAGGATCTTGCCTGGACAGCGTTCTTGCGGCCGCGAGTCTTTATTTCCCCTGACAGCAGCTTACGTAAAAGCTCAACCGCCAGGTTACGCTGCGGCATATCGCGCACTTCCGCCAGAAATTCATCCGAGAGAATGGATATATCAGGCTTCTTCAGGCTGGCCGCTGCAAAGATATCGACCACTTCTTCCGAGAACACAGCTTTTGAAACTATTTGCCTGATTGCATGTTCCAATCTGTCATCGCTTTCGCTGCCGATGGAGGCCCCCTTAGCCAGAACCGCACGTACTGCCTGAAAAAAGGCCACATCATCGCGTATTCGTAGCGCCTCTTCATGGGGTATGGCCAACGCAAATGCCTGGGAAAGCCCAGTCACGGCACACAGCAAACGGGCTTTCCCGTCTTCCTGACGCAGGATATGCTCCTGGGCTGCCGGCAAAACCGCCAATCGTTCCTGTGGCACTGCAGATTGCCAACCTGTCCAATCAAAGCCATGGAAAAGACCGCAGCACACTTCATACTTCTCCAGCATAAGGGATACTGCTTCGGCCTGGTCAACGGCAGTCTTTCCGGTGCCGCCGCTTTCGGTATAAACGGCCATAGCCTGCTTCAACTGATCTGCCAAACCGATATAATCCACCACCAGACCGCCGGGCTTATCGCCAAAGACCCGGTTGACACGGGCTATGGCCTGCATCAATCCGTGACCTCGCATCGGCTTGTCGATATACATTGTGTGCAGACACGGGGCATCAAATCCGGTCAGCCACATATCCCTAACAATGACTATTTTAAATGGGTCCTTATCATCACGAAAACGCTTAGCCAGCGCCTCACGCCGTTCCTTGTTACGGATATGCGGCTGCCATTCAAGCGGATCGGCGGCTGAACCGGTCATGACGACTTTGATCTGTCCCTTGTCGTCATTGGTATTATGCCAATCAGGCCGCAGGGATATAATCCAGTTATGAAGCTCGATACAGATACGCCTGCTCATACAGACGATCATAGCCTTTCCTTGCATGGCTTCAAGTCGCTTCTCAAAGTGGTTAATCATGTCTTCGGCTATCAGATTAAGGCGTTCATCTGTTCCCACCAGAGCCTCAAGCTGCGCCCATTTTGTTTTCAACTTCTCCTTGCGCTCTACCTCTTCTCCTTCAGTGGCCTCTTCAAATTCGGGATCGATTTGCGGGCGCAGTGAAGCATCCAGCTTCAGCATAGCCAGACGGCTTTCGTAATAGATGGGAACCGTCGCTTTATCCAACACGGCCCGCTGAATATCGTAGATGCTAATATAATCGCCGAAGACGGCACGAGTATTCTTGTCCGTCAATTCAACAGGTGTGCCGGTAAAGCCGATAAAGGAAGCGTTGGGCAGCGCATCGCGCATGTAACGGGCATAGCCGTCTATAAAATCGTACTGGCTGCGGTGAGCTTCATCGGCAATAACCACAATATTACGACGTCTGGACAGCATCAGATGACTATCGCCTTTTTCTTCAGGGTAAAACTTCTGTATGGTGGTGAAGATAACTCCGCCGGAATCCACCTGCAGCTTCTTCCGCAGATCAGCCCGGCTTTCAGCTTGAACAGGCGGCTGTCGCAGCAAATCCCGGCAGCGAGAAAAGGTGCCGAACAACTGATCGTCCAAATCGTTACGGTCAGTCAGAACAACAACAGTAGGATTTTTCATCGCAGGATGAAGGATTACTCTGCCGGCATAAAAAGCCATGGACAAGCTTTTGCCTGATCCCTGGGTATGCCAGACAACGCCGATACGCCTGTCACCGGGTTCACCCTCAGTTTGATTTTTTGTTATATAGACACCCGAAGCTTCTCTTTGTGTATAATCGATACCTGGGACAGTGCTTGCTCTAAGCGTTTCCTCCAGGGCAACGTTGACGGCATGGAACTGGTGATATCCGGCCATCTTCTTGAACAGCGCACCGCCGCCCATATCCTCAAAAACGATGAAATGCTTTATCATATTCAGAAAACGGCGTTTTTCAAAGACCCCTTCAAGCATCACCTGAAGTTCCGGCAGGCTGCTGTCTGCAAGCTCCTGGCCAGTGATGGTCCGCCATGGAAGAAACCATTCACGGTTCCCTGTAAGAGTGCCTATACGTGCCTGCATGCCGTCGGAGATGACCAGAGCGGCATTGTAATCAAACAGCGATGGAATATCATGCTTGTAGGTCTGAAGCTGGTTGAAAGCCGACCAGATGGTGGCGTTCTCATCAGCGGCGTTCTTCAGCTCTATAACAGCCAACGGCAGGCCGTTGACAAAGATCACCACGTCCGGACGGCGGTTATGTCTGTTCTCCAGCACGGTAAACTGATTGACAGCCAGCCAGTCGTTGTTGTCCGACAGCCTGAAATCCAGAATCCTGGCCTGGGCTCCGGCAATGGTGCCGTCGGGCCTGCGGTATTCAACGTTGACCCCGTCCCGCAGCATAAGATAGACGGCACGGTTGCGACTTTCCGGTGTGGAGCCTTCAGGCTGGATGATTTTGCGAAGGACGTCTTCTATGGCTTCAGAAGGCAATTCAGGATTCAAACGCTCCAGTGCCTGTCGCAGACGGCCTTCCAGGACAACCTGATTATAGTCGTTGCGTTCTGCCAGGGGTTCACCAGGGGCAATGGCTGGGCCGGACAAGATGGTATAGCCGAGGCTTTCCAGCCAGGCGAGGGTGGCTTGTTCGATTGTGGATTCGGTGAACGTCAGACCTGTCATGCGGACAATTCCTCTCTCACTATTTCTCGTTGGCTCCACGCGATAGGATGCACATTATAATTGCGCAAGGCATCAATAACAGTTGCCGATATTGTTTGGTCCGAGTCATTAAGAATGGCATAAGCTTTTGAATCCGGCAAGCGAATTTCTTTTGTATCGATCCAAGCGAAAGCTACGGATTGAGCAGTATCGCGGTTTGGGCGATTAATTGCTTGAAGAATGCGTTCAGGCTGCCGACGTGATTTTGGAATTACGAAGTCAAATAGATGATCAAAGCCGCTTTTACCTGTAAACTTCACCTTCGGGGTGTAACGAATTTCATGCAGATCCAGCCATGCCACAACATCCTCATAGAACAAACTGGCGACAATTGGTACTGCTAGATAGAACATATCATTTACGGCAAGAATTGCCTGTAATAGATTATGTTTGCGCAAGGCGAAGTTATCATTCGAAGTATGCACCTCCAGCCTATTATCGACCAATTTTACTCCGAAGCCATTCAAAGTCATCTTCAGCAAGTCCTGTCGCTTAGCACTTTCGAGCTTGCATCCGGTTTGCTCCAAATCCTCAATAGTGTGCCCGTCGTCGGTCAGTATGTACCCGCTATTAGATTTTCTGGCATAGATCTGAATATAGTCATTGTGACGGTCAAGATATGGTGTTGTGATCTCGACCCATTGGTCAATCTGGCGAAGTTGCGTTTTGTCCTTAAGCCATACCAAATAATCATCAAGCAATCGCTGAATCTCTTGAATCATGTAAACAGCCCTCTCTGAATATACGGCATTTTTGTGATATTGCAGAACATCATGAAATCTTCCAGTGTTCCATACAAGTCATTTATTCTAGAGAAATGCTTAGAAGGGATAGGCACAGCCCATTTATCACCAAATCCTTCTCGATAAACGTGTAGATGCGGACAAGGTATTTCTTTGTCATCAGGGTTGCGATGAGGTGGTCCGCCAAAGTCCAGCCTTACCAGCGTTACCACTTGTCGGGCACGGTTTTGGTATTTACCACGTAGCAGGTTAATCCTGCCTCTGCTGATATCCAGCAAAAATTGCTCACGCCGGTCCACCGATTGAAGTGATAACGCAAGTGCTCCTCCCATAAAGGGAAAATCATACTTTTGTTCATCTATACGGTGCTTTTCTAATCCAATCAAAGCATCGGCCTCAGCTTGTGTAATGGTAATAGCTGTCAATGACGATACCTCCCCGCCATTCTATCCACATCAGCACTGCTAATCTCACCAGATATGAGTTTTGGCAGAAAAGCATTACATATATTAGCAATAACATGAGATTCATATATAGAGAGTATAATTCGATTTATGAATGACCTAATATGTAAATTGAATACTTGCGCTATATTATCAGGAGGAATAGCCAACGCGTAGCGGGCCATCTCATCCCAGCTAGTGCGGGGCATACGCGTACCTGTTGAGCCTGCACTCGTATAGTCAACAAAAGTTATACTTGAAGCATGTCCGAGAACAAATCCAAACCATTTATCTGTACGAGGGCGAATTACGACAATGTCTGTTGAACAGACTCCATCCAATGGTGCAACACCAACCTTATGAAAATAAGGTCGAAGCTTACCAAATAATATATCGCCTTTTTTAAACTCAAATTTATTACTCTCCACCCCTTTAGCAATACCCCAATTAGAAAGCGCAATACTACGTTTAGGAATATGCTCAAGCGCTATATATGGTGTAGAAGCACTTATCTCATTGGGCCTAATACTTCTTCGCATGGCTTCAGCAACTTCACCTAAAGCGCCAACCCGCCATCCCTTAGGTATCTCCCCCAACTCCGAATCCTCAAAGGAATCCGGGAAGAGATCGGCAATATCCTTTGGCAGGCCAGGATCACGCCCTTCTGCCTTAGCACGAACGGGATCAAAGTCCACAAACCAGGACTTGAAGATGGCTCGTGCCATGGCTTCCAGCGTTTCGTTCATACGCCGGTTCAGTTCTATCTTGTCGTCCAAAGTGCCGAGGATATGGGCTATTGTGCATTGCTCAGTAATATCTGCAGGAATATCAATTTCGATTTCTGAA
>JAQVUQ010000151.1 GCA_028699365.1 bacterium
ATCGCTATCATCGCTGCCGTCCAGGAATATATCGCGCTCCAGGCAGACCACACCCGCTCCGGCGGCGGCAGAGGAGGCTACGGAATCCGAGGCGGTCAAAGAATCCAGAAAGAAAAGCCCTCTATCCGCCAGAATACGCATTACCGCCGTCATGGTGCCGGGATCGGCAGTAGCTTTGGATCCCATATGATTATTGACGCCGATGGCTTCCGGCACGCTCTCAAGAGCTTCTTCCACCCGTTTCTCCACTTCACGATTTGTCATGGCCGTTTTGATAGTATTCTTCTCGAACCCCAGCGAACCGTTTTTGGGTTCCATCGGCAGATGCAGAAGTACATCTCTGCCTTGCCGTGCCGCCTGTCTGGAAACCGAACGGCTGTGAGGAAGACCGGGAAGGACGGCAAAAGTCAAAGGGGCGTCCATTTCAAGAAACGGACGCCCATCGCTGTAACCGAAATCATCTATTACTATGGCGGCTATAGCCGATCCACGATCGGACGGATGACGGCTCTCCTTTTTAACCGGTGGCTTCTTCCGCTCGGCATCGCCCTTGTCCTCTTTATCTTCAGAACGCTCTTTAGGAGACAGAAACGGAAAACGTTCCTTGATCTCCTCTTTTATATTTATGTCGGGATGCCCTCTACGTTTTGACACGCCTTCTCTCTTTTCGGAAGAGCGCATATGGCCGACACGTCCGCTTTCCTTCTTCGGTATCAGGCGCACACCCTCGTAATTGGCTCTGAAATATGAATAAGCGGCTATCAGCAGAACCAGGATGGCTATGGCCCTCCAGTTCACTGATCTGCGTCGTCTTCTACGACCCAAAATGACATTCCCCCAAAACTAAGGTTATCAGCTTGCCTTCTTCAACGGGTTTACGGCCTTGAGCAGTTCCAGTGCCTTATCCAGTTGAGCATCCTTGCCGTTCTTTACATCTTCTTCGGTCAGCTTTATCTCTATATCAGGGACTATCTTATCACGACTTACATCCCGCCCTTTGGGCGTCTGATACTTGGCCGTCGTTATGGTCAGACCCGAACCGTCGGGAAGCGGATAGACACTTTGAACGGATCCCTTGCCGAACGACTTGGTGCCGATGACTTTACCACGCCCGGTATCCTGAATAGCGCCGGCAACTATTTCAGAGGCACTGGCACTACCCTCGTTGATAAGCACGACCAGCGGTATGCCTATCTGCTTGAAATCCAGCGTATCTATGACCTTGACGCTCTTCTTGCCGTCGTAATCCTCTATATACTCGGCCACTCGCTTGTCGCCGTTCTTCACTATGACATAGGCATCTCTCTTTTTGCCGCGCTCCTTGATGGAAACCACCACGCCCTCGTCCATAAAATGAGCAGCAATTTCCACGGCCACATTCAACAATCCGCCGGGATCGTTGCGGAGATCCAGAACCATGGACTTCATGCCTTTTGCCTGCAGCTTCTCAATGGCCTCTTTAAGTTCGGGCTCGCTCTTTTCGTTGAAAACTTTCAGATAAGCATAACCGATATTGTCGTCCAGCATGCGATAATCTACGCTTTTCAACTGAATGATACTTCTTTTCAGAGTGAACTCCCTGGCTTCCTTCCAGCCGGAACGCATTATCGTCATGGTTACACTCGTACCCGCCTTGCCGCGTATACGGTCAACAGCGGTCTTAAGGCCCATACCCTTGGTCTCCTTGCCGTCTATCACAATGATCTGATCCCCGCTCTTAAGTCCGGCTTTATCCGCCGGGCTACCGGAAATAGGAGAGACTACCGTCAAAACATCATCGCGCAGACCTACGACCATACCCACGCCGTCGAAGTGACCCTCCTGATCTTCTCTCATCTCTTTGAACATATCAGGTTCCATAAACCTGGTATAAGGATCGTCCAACGCTTTAAGCATGCCTCCTATAGCCCCGTACATCAGCTTGGTATCGTCGGTCTTTTCGACGAAATTGTTCTGGACAAGATCTAAAACACGCCAGAAAGATTGCCAGGAAGTAAGAGCTCCATCGGCTCTTTCCAGTCTCAGACTGTGGCCGGCAATGAATGCGACAGCCATCAGCACAAGAATTACACCAATAAAACCTATCCTTTTAAGACGCATGTGTTACGATCCTCTCATTTCAAATTAGTAAGCACCTCTGGGGTTGACCGGGACTCCGTTGCGTCTAACTTCGAAATGAACGTGAGGCCCGGTACTGAAACCGGTACTGCCGGCATAGGCAACCGTCTGCCCCTGACGAACTCTCTGTCCGGCATGAGCGGCAATCCGGGAATTGTGCGCATAGAGAGTGGACAGTCCTCCTCCGTGATCTATGATGACGACCTGACCATACCCGCCCCAACTGCCGGTGTGAATGACTTCTCCGGCCGCCGCCGCATGAACCGGTGTTCCCATAGGTACGGCAATATCAATGCCGGTATGCAGACGCCTGGTTCTGAATATGGGATGCGTCCTGTAGCCGAACTCCGAGGTTATCCTGCCGTTGACAGGCAGAATAAAGCTTCCTTTCCAGACTACGGCGCTTCTGCGGCGCCCTCGCGGAGTATTCATCAGGCGCCGGAGCATTCTCTCCACCTGGTTGGAACTGATCTCCAGTTGAGCCAACTCCTGCTCGTATCTGGCACGCTGTGTTCTTATATCCTGCAGCGTGGCTCCCTCAGCCCAGGCCTGAGCCCGATAAACGCGTTCCTTCTGGCTCACCTGCAGCTTGAGCCGGTCGACTTCCTGCTTTTTGGCTGCCACTTCCCTCTCGGTAGCCGCCAGCGCTTCCTTCTGCCTGACGAAATCCTTCAGAATGCTGAAATCCTGACGGGCCACCAGACGCAGAAAATTCAGACGATTCACAAACGAACCGAAGTCCCTGGCCCCAAAGAAAACCTCAATATAGGAAATACGGCCGTACTTGTAAACACGGACCATGCGGTCCTCCAGGTCGCGACGGTGCCTCTCCGTCCGGACCCTGGCCTCCTGCAGTCTCATCTGTACGGCTGAAAGTTCCATCTTCACCGTGGCCAGACGATCGCTTACCTGGTCCAGTTCATAACGGGTCTGCGACAGCGCTCCCCTGGTGCGATTGAGATCGGTCCTGGCCCGTCGTTCCTTCTTCTTGATATGGAAAAGCTTGTCCCGCTGCTGGCGCATAAGCTGCTGTATATGCTGCAACTTGCTTCTCTGTGATTTCAAGCTTGGGGCAGCATCGGATGCCGAAGCCGACAGTATAATCAGCACCAGAATAATGGCCGCTATTCTTATTCGCATACCGTGCATGTCATCGCCTCTCAAACCAGCACAGTTCTTAAGAATTTTCTAACCGAAGAAAAACTGCCGAAGGCGCCGACAAGCATACCTCCCGTTATCAGAGCGATGGAGATGTGCAACAGTGTCTGCTCATCGTAAGCCAGAGGAAAAATGAACGTCAGCGGCCAGTTATTAGCCAGCCAGGTATAGCCGGCTGCAGCAATGCCTACGGCCAGAAGCGATCCTACCAGGCCGTGAAATATCCCTTCCATGATAAAAGGCCACTTTATGAACCAGTCGGTAGCACCCACCAGTTGCATGATCCTTATCTCTTTGCGCCGGGCAAACACCGTCAGCCTGATAGTGTTGGCTATAACGAAGGCTGTGACGATGCAGAGAATGATTATGGCCCCCAGCCCGCCTATCTGAACGATGCGCCGGATCAGATTCAAAGTGGTAACCACATCTTCTCCGTAATGTATCTCGTCTATTGCAGGTTGCCCCTTGATGACGGAGGTAACCGAGGTGATTTTCGAGGTATCGGCCATCTCTATCTCCAGAGAAGCCGGCAAAGGAACCGTATCCACTATCTGACCCAGGTCGGCCTGGCCGGACATGTCCTGCTTGAGGCGTGCCCTGGCTTCATCCACGCTGACGTAATATACCTTGCGGACTCCGTCCAGACCTTCCACCATGCGCTTTAAAACATCGACTTCCCCGGCAGGGGCGCCTGCTTTCAGATAGACACATACCCTGGTCTTGGACGACACTTCGTTTATGGTACTCTTCAGATTGAGGTTGAAAAGCAGAAAGGCACCCAGAACAAGCATGGACACGGTCACCGTTCCTATAGATGCCAGGGTCATCAGACCGTTATAGCGAAGATTGGAGGCCGTCTCGGATAAGAAATAGCCCAGACGTATTTTAGAGCTCACAGACGTACGCCCCCTTATCTTCATCGCGAACCAGGCGTCCGTCCTGCAGAGCGACAACGCGCTTTCGCATTCTGTCCACGATATGTCTGTCATGGGTGGCCATTACTACGGTAGTTCCCTTGACGTTGATGCGGGACAGCAATTGAACTATATCCCAGGAGGTGTCCGGGTCCAGATTGCCGGTGGGTTCATCCGCCACCAGAATGACCGGATTATTGACTACGGCCCGGGCGATACAGATACGCTGCTGTTCCCCGGCAGACAGCTCCGTCGGCAAGGCATCAGCCTTATGCAGCAAGCCGACGTTGTCCAGGACCTTGGCGACCTGACGCTTGACCTCGGCCTTGCCGACGCCTATGACGTGCAGCGCAAAAGCTACGTTATCCCAGGCTGTACGTTGCGGCAGCAGCTTGAAGTCCTGGAAGACGACGCCGACGCCGCGCCGCAGATAGGGTATCTGCCGGCGGGCCATCCCGGTTATCTCTTTTCCGGCCACGATTATTCTGCCGGCGGTACAGACCTCTTCCCTGTATATGAGCTTCAGAATAGTTGATTTACCGCTGCCCGTCGGCCCTACTATAAAGAGAAAATCTCCTTTTTCTATCTTAAGGTCCAGATCCCTCAGAGCGGTCACTCCATTGGGATGGACAACGGAAACCCCTTGAAAAGTTATCAATTAAAATCACCCATCTCAAATGCGGAATGCAGGTTTCGGAAGGCGGAACAGTCCAAGCCTGTAATTCTGACTTCCGGGTCCTGCACCTGCATTCAAGTACTTAATTTCTATATTTACGTATTCAGCCTTCAGTTTGTTCCATTCTAGAATGGCGGTAATGGCGGCGATACGGGAGGAGTTCCTCCACCGCCTCCGCCACAGCCGGCTAACAGAAGAAACATGACTAAAGCCAGGACGACCAACTGCCAATAATTTATCCATCTCTTCATGAATCGTTTCACCTCACTAACCTGCCCGATGTGGTCCCGGTCAGGGTCTGACGGGGCGATAAAAGCCGGAGACTGTTTTCATTCGCCTGGCCGTCATCCACACCGTTATCAGGCTCGAGAGTTTGCCTAATTATACCACGACGCCCATCATCTTCCAAAGAAGCATCCGGGGAAGCCTCTATACGGAGACGCCGGACACCCGTAACGGATGAGATAGTATAACTGTTCTCCCGCAACATATCTATACGTTTGCCGTCAGCGTCCACCAGGAAGAGTCCTGACGGCTTCTGCCCGGATGAGGAGATATCCCAGGAAAGCGTTACCACTCCCCCTCCAGGCACGCCGGTGCCGTTCAGCAGAATCTCCCAGGTCTGAGAAGCGCCGGAGGCATTCAGCCTGGACGATAATCGCCCGTTGCCGGTGGTATCGCTCCTGATATCGCTATCCATAAGAGCTTCGACACCCTTCCGGGTGCCGATGATCCCCAGGTAGAGCATGTCCTTCAGCGCCGGAGGCTTCAATATCCTGAGTTCTCCTGCCACTCCCTCTCCGGCCACACCCAGCCTGGCACCGTCGCTCTGCCCGGATGATCCGGTAGCCGTAATTTCCATGGACCAGGAGGACAGGTTGACCCTTGGCAGAGGCAGACGTCGCGGCGAAACCACCGGGCGAACACCCGTTGCGATCACAGCCGCAGATGAAGCGGATACCGGCGCCGGGAAGATCAGTTCCGCCGATACATCCGCATGTATCCAATAGCCCAGCCAGGGCTGCAGGGAGGCGGTGGCTCCGCCTGAAGGCGCCACCAGGTTATACTGGCCTCCGGCGTAGTACCAACCGTAATTCTCCACCCAGCCGGCGGAGGCGGCAGAGGCAATGGTCCTGGTAACGGAACCTTGTTTCACCAGAAGGGAACTCCAGGGCAAAGTATAGTTATACGGCAGGCCTATCTGATTCCAGCCGGGGTTCAGAGTTACCGAATAAGCATCCGTAATCAGGCTGCCGGCAGCAGTTATATCCCTGGGAGAGGTCAGCTTGATCCAGTATCCGATACCCGGCTGGACCGATTGCAGGGAAGAACCGCCGCTGTAATAGTCGTAGCTGCCGCTGACAGGATCCCACCAGGCCATATCCTCTCCCGCTCCCAGCAACAGCAGGCGGGTGGTATCAGGATCGGACGGCTGATAAGGGAAAGAGATCAGGCTTATGCCGGCAGGGAACCGATATGTCAGGGGAGGATCGACAACCAGCGAAAGCTGCTTGTCGGCAGTGGCAGCGGGTGAGGCTGCGTCCCTGACCCTGACGGTGAAACCGTAGGTGCCGGCCGACACGGGTGTACCCGATAAGACGCCTTCCGAGGAGAGAGACATCCCCCCCGGCAAGCTGCCGGATACCATCGACCATGTGTAAGGCTTGGTGCCACCGGAAGCCGATAAAGTCTGTTCATATGCCATCCCTTCCGTAGCATGCGGTAGAGATGACGTAGTTACAGCCAATGGCGCTCCGGGTATAGCCTGCAAAGCAGCCGGAGCATTTATTAATCCGTATCCGGAAGCATCATCCGGCCCCGAGGCAGCTATATCCAGCGCGGTCGTTTCCAGAGCCGTTTTTACCTGCGCCGGAGTAAGAGCAGGATTGCGTGACAGCATCAATGCTGCCAGGCCGGCTACATGCGGCGTGGCCATGGAAGTGCCGGATAGTTGGTAATAGGTCCCTGACAGATATGTGCT
>JAQVUQ010000152.1 GCA_028699365.1 bacterium
CGATTCTGATGGTGAACGAAACGGATGATGATGCCGTTACTGCAGTGCGGTATCTTGTCCGGCTGGGTTACGATAATATAGAGGCACGTCTGGCAGGCGGCATGCTCGCCTGGCACAAATCCGGTCGGGAGAGCCGGACTGCGGCCATGGTGAAGGTTCAGGATCTCTGCCGGCGCCTGGACGCTGATGAACGTGCCTGGATACTTGATGTTAGGAGCCTCGAGGAATTGGATGAGGACGGCCGCATACCGGGCGCACACCATATTCCCATTACGTGCATTACGGAGCGTATGGAAGAGGTGCCTCGGGACAGGGACGTTTACGTCATCTGCAGCAACGGGTTATGTTCGATGATCGTCGTCAGTCTGCTGCAGGCCAAAGGATGGAACAACCTGATAGAAGTCCTGGGCGGTGTAGCCGGCTGGCGCTCCAAAACTTACCCTCTGAAGCGGGAGTAGGCATGGGCTGAGCGACCGGTTTATTTCATAGCAGGCATGAACAGCCCTATACCCTGATCCGGTTTATCCAGATGGGCGGAGAGTTCCTGACCGACTTCATTCAGGCGCGTCTTGTCCTGTTCCGAAAGAGGCAGATCTGTGGCCGGGATACTGCCGGGATGTGCCGGGAGCACCCGATAGCCGGCTGATCCCGATGCAAACGATCTTTGAACCCATACGGGGAGATAACCGGCCCTGGTCACTCTGGTGCCGGCATCGTCCTTATCGATTTCAAGGTAGAGGATGATGCCGCTGTCACGGTAACGGTCACGCTGGTTGGAGATGAAATTGCCCAGAGAATAGGCCACTATGCAGGTATACGGACGTCCTTCTCTCTCTACCTCAATCTTCTCGACAGGCTGGACGACATGCGGATGTGACCCTATGATGACATCCACACCATTACGACACAAATCATCTGCCAGCTTACGTTGCACTTCATCCGGTACGCGTTGATACTCCCTGCCGAAATGCAGGACGGCCAGGACTATATCCGCGCCCCGGGCGCGAAGATCTGCCGCTTCGGCAGTAACCCTGTCCGGTCTGAGGATGTTAAGCGCGAACTCACTCCCGCCCGGCAGGGGAATTCCGTTAGTTTCTGCCGTATAGTTGAGCACGCCCAGCTTGATGCCGTTGACATCGGCAATAAACGGTTTAGCCTGTTCAGCGGCGCCGCGGGCCGTGCCTACGTGTGCCAGGCCGGCTTTGTCGATACTATCCAGCGTGGCGGTGATACCCTTCACGCCCATATCCAGGCTATGGTTATTGGCGGTTGCCAGCAGATCGATGCCGGCTTCCCGCAACGAAACCGCCAGCGATGCCGGAGAATTAAAGCGAGGATAGCCGCTGTAACCGCGCTCAGCCCCGGCCAGCCTGGTTTCCAGGTTGGCGATGGTGTAGTCGGCAGCCTTGAGATAGGGGGCGACGGGTGCGAATATGGGGGCGAAGCTGTAGGCCCCGTTCCCTCTGAAGGCGGATGTGACAATCGGTTTATGCATCAGAAGATCGCCGACGGCGGCCACGGTGATACGTTTGACTTGCGGTTCTGCAGGCGGGGCCGGGGCCGTTGACGGTGGATTGAAGCACTGTGTCTGGCCCAGCAGAGCCAGAGCTATAAACAAAGGAGCTGCAACGGTGCTCAGATAAGAGGTAAAATGTCGCTTCATGGTAGACTCCCTTCATGATGGGCTTGCATATCTAAGTATAGCATTCCTGATAACGGCAGGCACGCAGCAAGCGGGCGCATATCCCTTTTAATAGAGTGACGAATAAATATTTCCGGCAAAGAGGATTTTCTCAGACCGATGACGAATTATTAAAATACGGAAGCTAAAACGCTTTAGCAACGCAAAACAGTCTGTGTGCAGGTGAAACGTGAGTTTAACGGGAGTTGCCCAGAAGAGCGGTTATGCCGTATCCACTGTGTCTCTGGTATTATCCGGCAGGGGTGATGAACTGTCCATCAGTCGCAAGGCGCAGGAGCGTATCATCCGGGCGGCTGAGGAACTTGGATATCAGCCTAATCAACTGGCTCGGGCTCTGCAGAGCGGCAAGACAGGCATCATTGCCGTTATCGGGTCCACCGGAGGATTTACCATCAGGCAGATGCGGCAGTATCAGGTGGCTTCACTGTTGCGGGACCGTGGCTACCGGGTGATGCTTTATGACTTCTCCTGGGACGAAGTAGACCGTGTACGCCTGCTGCGAGAGGTTATGGCTATGCGTCCGGAAGGCGTAATTATTTCCGAGATACGCAACAACGCCCCTGACCTGTTGAAAGCCGTAACAAATATTCATGACAAGGGGACTCCGATCGTCAGCCTGGATATTATTGACATTGAAGGTTTCACGGATGAGGAATTTGCAGGCATAGATCAGGTGTACTTCGACAGATCGGCAATAAGTTACGGCTGCACCAGATATTTGCTGGAGCTTGGCCATAGAAGTATAAGGTATGTGATTGGCGGTAAAAGTCCGTCTAACTGGGTCAGCAAGTTGCGGCAGAGAGGCTACGAATCAGCTATGCGTGAGTCCGGGCTGCAGATAACCGGAGACGATTTCTTCTGGCTCGATTCGCTCCCTGTGGAAGCCAACAACTTCGAGAAGGGGCGCCTTGCGGTAATGGCGAATGCTTTTAGAGATGGCGAATACACTGCCGTTCTGGCGGTGAACGATGAAGTTGCCATAGGCATGCTGCGGGGTTGCGATGAAAAGGGTTTAAAGGTTCCCGATGATGTTTCCATTGTCGGGTCCGAGAATTTGCCGGTATCGGCCTACGCTTCCGTTCCACTGACCACTATGGCTTTTCCGGTAGACAGAGTAGCCGGAGAAGCGGTAGATATACTGATGAAAAGGCTTGCCGGCTGGGACGGAACTCCGGTCAATATAGCTGTAGAGCCGCGCCTGGTTATCAGGGATTCCTGCCGGAGGATTTAGCATATCATCGTCAGTTAATGTCACAGCATTTGTAAGCAGCAATTATGCGGCAGATGGTATATCAAACAACAGATGTGTTGGAAAGGGAGGAATTATCAATGCCTATGTAGAAATATACTATAGAGCTAAAACGCTTTAGGAATTATATATTCAGGAGGGGTTAAGATGAAGAAGAGAGGTTTTACGCTTATCGAGCTGCTGGTCGTTATAGCAATTATCGCTATTCTCGCAGCTATCCTCTTCCCGGTCTTCGGTAAGGCCCGGGAGCAAGCCCGTAAGGCTACCTGCCAGAGCAACTTGAAACAGATAAGCCTGGCAATGCTCATGTACGCCCAGGATTACGATGAAACGCTGCCCTTTGCCTATTCTCCGTGGAGCTTCTCGTGGTACAGGACAATGGCGCCGCTGATAGGCGGAGGTACGACCAGCCAGTGGAACATGCCTATATACCAATGTCCGTCTGACGCTCTGTACCAGAAGACGGATGCCGGCGGCAATCCCGGCACCGCCTGTGTAAGCTATGCCATCAACAACTTCGGCGCCGTAAAAGGTCCCTCTCTGGTAATGCTGCCTAATACGGCCGATGTTTTCCTGGTGGGAGATATGGGGCATCAGGCCAATGGATCGATACAGCTCAGTGCTTTTGCCCCGTGGGGCGGCGGCTACGCCAACTTCGGATACAGGCACAGTGAAGGCCTTAATGTAGCCTTCTGCGACGGGCATGTCAAATGGATGAGAGGCCCTCTGCCTGCTACCGCCGCCATGTGGCCCGACCTGCCCTAGAATTGCAAGGGATCTCGTAAAACGATATCGGCCGGAGCGTCCGTTCCGGAATGTAAGGAGAAGATGTGATGCGTTCTTTTAAATCTTTGAGCCGTGTGCTGCTCTTTTTATGCCTGTCCACTCTGCCCGTGTCCTTATGCCGGGCAGACGGTGTGAAGCAGACATACAGGGCCATATGGGGCCATGGGATACGTGAATGGGATATCAATACCTGGGATGCTCTGGCCGATGCCGGTCTGGATACGGTGCTGGTAACGACCAACGGCACGGCTCGAAAGCGCTTCTGGTATAACGATACCGCTACCGTAGCCGATGTGAAGGCGATGGCCGTCCGGGCTGCCGCCGCTGGTATGCGCATCGTACCGGGTATGGCTTTGGGCTATAATCAGAACCAGGCCTATCCGGAGCCTTATCCCTGTACCGTTACCGCTAAAGGGACCCTGGAGAAGAACCTGCCCTGCCCGCTCAATGAGCGGTACTGGAAAGACTTTATAATCGGCGGGGCCTGCAAGGTAGCGGAACTGTCACTGGCGAATGCAAACATCTGCGGCGTGCACTTCGATACGGAAATGTATGGGGGCATTGAAACATCAGGCCCCATCAGCAACATATACTGTTTTTGTGACGATTGCTTTAACGGCTTTTTAAAATCGAGAAAACTTGACAGTCCGGTTATAGCTCCCGGTGCCAGGCAGGGCTGGCTGAAGGATAGAAATCTCCTCAACGATTACTACGCCGGGCTGGAAAAGAGGGCGGAAGCTCTGGCCTCCCGGTTGCGCCGGGAAATCGACCGGATAAACCCGCAAATCGTCGTCAGTTTCTATCTGCTTGAGGACAGTTGGTTTTACCGCGGTTTTGCCAAAGGACTTTATCGCAAAGGTATGCCGCTGCCGATTTTCGACTACGCCTGCTATTTCGGTTATATTCCGAGGCGCGCCGAAGAGGTGCGTAAAATACTGGCTGCCTCCAATCCGGAAATGGTCTGTATTCCCGGGTTTTATACCAGGGCTGTGCCTGCGGCCCGCATAGGAGCCAATTGCCGTCCGGCTCTCAAGAACGATGGGGGCTACTGGATATGGAATGAGATGACGCCTCTGCCGCTCTCGTATCTGGATGGGATCAGAGCTGCCAACAGAAGTGTGGACCTTGGCAGGAGTTGGTGGAGCTTCGATTTCGGTACCAAAGATTCCCCGGTTGCTCAGGGATATGTCGGAGTAAGCAAGGACACGAAGTACGATGCCGGTAAGGGATACGGGTGGAGAGTTGCTCCGCTGAGCGAAGTGTGGCGTGGCGGGGATGATTATCCCAGCGATCCTTTGCTGAGCGACAATCTGACGGCTACGGCTAATATCAAACCCGTATTCCGCGTCGACCTGCCGGCCAAGGGTAAGTACGAGGTGAAGCTATGGTTCGGCGATCCCTATGACCGGGAATGGCGCCCTTTGGGTATCGTCGAGATTAACGGCAAGAGAGTGATGAGCGGTGTTACGCCTACCGGCGGTAACGTCTTGCCTGTTCGCTGTATCATCGATGTTCAGGAGCCGTTTCTTGAGATCTGCTACTATACCGGGCATCCCAAAGGCACTACGGCTGCAGCCGGTCTTGAAGTCAGAAAGATAACGGAAAAGCAGATCGCGCCGCCCCATCCGGCTGAGGGCATCGGGACGCCGGAGTGGATACGCACGGAGAAAATCCGTATGCTGTACGGCGGGAGCTTATCATATTATACTTCGGAGCAATGGCGCAAGGGTGTCGTAAGTTCAGGCTGTAATGCCGCGGCCGTAAATTTCGACAGGTATGTAGCCAAACTGTTGAGCGGCAAGGTCAGGCTCTTCTATTCCAAATCATATGCTGCCGACGAAGCCTACCGACTGAATATGCGCAATATGCGTAAAGTAGTATACTGGGACGGCAAGGCGGATACCAAGCCTTGCCCGCTGGAAGAGCAGGCCTGGAAGACACTCTTCCTGGATGATGCAAAGCAACTGATCGCCAGGTGCAAAGAGTGGGACGTGCGCCTGGACGGCTATCTTCTGGATCTGGAAATGTACGGTTCTTCCCATGGCGACGTCTACGGCAACAGGTGTTGTTTCTGTGATCACTGCTTCAATGGATTCTTCAAGGAAAGAGGTGTTCAGGCGCCTGCAGTAGGGGCATCCGCAAGGTTCGGCTACCTGAAGCAGAACGGAATGCTCACCGATTACTACCGCTACCTGGAAGATGGAGTGGCCGGCATTATAGACGGTGTGGAAAGAGAAATTCACCGCATCAAGCCGGACCTCGTTCTGGGTTACCTGCAGATGGCCGGTAACTGGTTCTTCCGGGGACTGAACCGTGGGCTGAATTCCAGGGAGATACCTTTTCTCATAATGTCGGAGAACGAATACGACGGTTACTGGTTCTCCGGCAAGGACGTATCTATGCGTCTGGAGAGAGACGGTCTCAACGCTCTATATCTTCCCGGTATCTCCGGGGACACCAACCTGCCGCCCAATCTGACGGCCCACTGCTACAGTGCTGCTATGGATACGTCCGGGTACTGGATATTCGGCATGGATAACACGGATGCCGGCTGGAAAGCCTTAGTTACCTGCAATTCAGCCATAGACGACAGCCTGAAAACCGGAAAGATTTCCGGGAAGATCAAGGCCGATCCCGATATGCAACTCAGGCCCGTAAACTGGCGGGCTGCCAGGGAGAATGAAGAGCTTAAGAAAAACCCCGATGCCCATATAACTAAGCTGGTGCCCTTGCCGGCTGCGGATAAGGCTGCTTATCGCTTTGACTTCGGAACCCCTGATTCCCCTGTAATGAAGGGATATACCCAGATCATTACAACCACTCTCTATAACGAGAAAACAGGCTACGGCTGGGAAGAGCTGCCGTTCCACAGCCTGGATCGCGATCAGGCGCAACCTCTGGACGATCTGACCAGGGACGGCATCGTTACCCAGGGGAGGCGTACCTTCAAGGTGAAGCTGGATTCGGGACGTTACAAGGTTACGGTCATTCTTGGAGATATGAACCCCAGAGAGCCGCGCCCTTACCAGAATGTCTATCTGGAAGGGGTCAAAAGAGTGAATGAAGTGCTCA
>JAQVUQ010000153.1 GCA_028699365.1 bacterium
GCAGACCAGGGGTTATTACAAGGCAATACCGCTTCTTGAAGCTTAGACGAGTCAAGAGTTTCCGTACAGAAAAACGGCACCCTCTCCTTCATGTAGTTCCTGTAATAGGTCTTTGGAAGACAATCCGAGAGCATGCTTTGAGCCTCTTCAGATGATCGACACACACCAAAAAGCGCCGCATGGCCGCACGTTGTCTGAGAGAGGCTTGGAGGAAACCATGGACGGGCTACGACCGATTTTGCTTTTGCATCATCTGCGATCAATCTATTATCCCAATCCATCTCCCAAATACTGAACGTCGGCCTGTCACCCTGGCGTTTTTCTGCTGATATGGGTAGCGTACTCTTTGCAAAGATCAGATAGATTTCCCAATGTATATCTGAGTATTTCACTTCGATCACCAGTTCGTTCCATCCGGCATCGAGTCCGAGTTGCACCCAATCCGGATCACCCTGAGGCTGGCGTTCCCAGGCAGGAGACCGGTCAATAATCTTTATCAGCTTACCGTTGAGCAGAACCCTGGTTGTCGCATGCACACAGATTCCCATCGACAAACGGCCGCCATCGACGGAATACAGATATGTCCTTACACCCGCTCCACTTGATTTTCGTGCCCCAAACTCATAGTAAAAGTTTATATTGAGGTAATTCAGGCTTCTGGCAGTCTTGATAACGTCCGAATCCTCAAAACCTGCCCGGCTTCCCGGCTTTTGAAAAGCGTGCTGAAAGCTTTGTTTTACTTCATGCGCTTCCTGTAGAAACGTAAATTCGTCGTCTTTCCGTTCCAACATACCGGCCATCACAGACACAGCCTGCAAAGCACCATGATAAATGGCATTCAAAGCCGCACTCTTTCGACCATTGATAAGATCAAAAGAATTGTCCAGTAATACAAGTCCTTCCACATCTTTAAGCAGGCAATCTTCATCTCTGAACTGCCGGAACCATTTCAAGGCCTTCAGCGCTTTGGGATACAGCTTCTTTATGAGCATCGTATCTCCGCTGACTTTAAGATACCATTCCAGAAATATCACATAAATAAGCGAGTAATCGGATATCGTGCTGCAGCTTGATGACGGATAAGCGGCGAACAGCCTTCCATCCGGCTGCTGCGATTGCGCGTATTGCATCAGGAACTTCCGTGTCAGAGCCGTCACTCCGAACATGGTAAAAGCAGGGTGTGCACAGGTAAAAGCATCCATCCACTGTGAACGTTCACGCTGAGGACAATCCATATAGATGTCCTCCATACAAAGCTTAAGAGTTCTGGATGAAACAAGCCATATATTGTTTAAACACGTATCCGAACATTCGAATTCGCCGATTTCGCTAACGGGATAGCGATAAGCGGTAACCGATACCTGGGCACCTCCATGTAAGCCGGCCAGATCCAGATATCTGAAGGCCCTGATATTGAATGACTTCCAGATATGCCTCCCGGCCGGTACTGAAACAAGGTCAGCATACATGTACGGTAATCCCTCATAAAATGCCTGCCCGCTGCCAATGCCTTCGTTGTATCGGACCTCGACTGTACTGGCTTCAGCCATATCAAAGCTGACAATCACTCTACCGGAAGCCATGTGCCCAAAGTCATATCTGATAAAACCTTCAGCCTCTTCATATCCGACCGGCTGCACCGACTCTTCCTTAAAAAACGGTATATCACGCTTCGTCAGGTGAAAGTAAGGCTCTCTGTCAGACGGCCCCAGTTCATCAGGGGCAACAAAGCCATTCTCGCCAAAAGAGGACCTGTACCAGCTACTCTCATTCGCACTTAAATCAAAATGTTCAGAAAACCCTAGAGCTGCGCTCAACCGCGGCGCATCCGGTGAAAAAGCACGCGCTTTTCGTATAGTCCAGCCATAAGGCGTGGAAACAACCGTTGTTTCACCGAAAGAACTCTCTACCAGCACTTCACATAGAAAGCCGCCGGGGCCGGGAATATACCGGTCAGTGCACTCACCGATATAGTGAACCATTACAGCAAGCAGATTATCGCCCTCATGCAGACGGGGTGTAACATCCACTTCATCATAGTAGAGATACCGGGGAGCACTGCATACCGGGCCCTGGATAGCGAATTCATCATTTACATATAGCATGTAAGCGCTGTCTGCCGTTATTCTAATCACGCATTTACGAAAGCCGGCAGGGGTTGAGAGCCGATTATGGAAATAGACATATGTATTCGGCTCCGGCGTTTCACCGGCAAGCCATATCCATTTGGCGTTCTGCCAGGGCTTATCTTTCATAGTTAGTACCTCTACACCACCCTGACACTGGTTATTCCGTGAGCCGGAATATCGACGAGCAGCATTTCGTCCACAATCCGGGCCGTCGATTCGCCCACCGGCTCCTCCATCAGATCTACTTCCACTGCCGTTGACACTTGCGCTGCGATACCGGATATCCTTATTTGTGCTTCTGTATCCTTACCATCCGTCTCATACAAGCGCAGGATGATTGCGTCGGAATCTTCCGCCTTCTTCATGGCAGCCAGCATGATATTGGGATTCAGCACTTCTAAAAATCCCTTTGCAGTCGGCAGATCGCCTTCGTGCATATCCGTGTTCACAGTACTCATCGGCAGGTTGAACGCCTCACCGGACCGGGTTGCCGCCGATACCGAGCAATTCCCGGCATGGGGAATTACGGCCAATCGGATATCATGCTGACCTGTTTCCGGCAGGGGATCGGGTTCATAGCTTGAACGTATCAGAGTAAGCCTGAGCGTATTGTCTTGGGCACTGTGACCGTACTTGCTGCTGTTCACCATAGTTATCCCGCAGGAGCCGGCACCGTCTGTTCGCTTACCGGAGATATCGGCCCATCTTTGAGCAGGCACCTCTCTGCCGTCAGCCTTCCGTTGAATGCTTCCGAACGGTATTTCATACGTTACCGACGGATCCACCACATTCGCCGGGAAGGCTATTTTAAGCATGGGTACACCTATTGATTTTGTACCTACTTCACGCCAGGCGGCAATTATTCTGAAGTCTACCATCGGACTGTCTGCATTCAGGCCGATCTCCGTTACTATCCTGGAATCGCCCATTCTCCGGCCGATACGGACTGCCGCCCGGTGGGGACCTCCGCAGGTATATTCCCTCTTTCCGAACATCCAATCTACTCCGTTGTCCAGCGGCAGTTCATATCCCAGAATTTTGCACATATTGAAGCCGCCGGTCGTAAGTCTGCTTTTCTCCTGAATCTGCCCTATCTCCCAGGCACTCATATTATGCGGCGTTTCCAGATACAGCTCAAGCACGCCCATCAGTTCATCCTCAGGAACGTAATCGTAGCCGGTGGATTTATCTATAAGGTGTCTGACTGCGCCGGCCGCCGTATCAACCTCTACCCGAACAAAGTCATTCTCCATGATGCCGGGCGCTACCAGCTTTACCTCGCCCGGCATAACCGGATCGGTGCTTATTCCGACTTCATAGGTTGAGAGCGATGCGAGATATTCCTCATGGCATACCGGATACACGGATTCAGACAAGGAATCTATTGAATAGGTACGATAACCCATGGCAGGGATGTCTTTGGCAGGGAAAATGATGGTTGTATATTTATGATCCCAGTAATCGCCATCATTAACTACCTGTCCCGCCGCCACATTGCCGGCATCATCACGCACCGCTACCCGGCCAGGCTGAAGATCCCTATCCCAGACTTTTATCTCCACTGTTTCCGATCTTGGAAATGCCTGGAGATTAAAGACTACAAGAGGATCAGTGGAAACCGCTCTGCCTCTCTCCTTGTCCAAAGAGACTGTATTTACTTTAGATACCAGCCGCTGTAACGCTCTTGTCTTTGCCATGCCGGCCAGAGACTGAATCTCCTGAAACAGCCCTTGGGAGTAATCGTACGTGGCATGTATGCCGGAACCAGGCAGGATATCGTGGAACTGGTTGAACATCGTTGCCCGCCAGCCCTTACGCATATCCTCAACCGGATACGGAAATCCGGCTGCCGCTCCGGCGATTATCGATAACGCTTCCGCCTCCGGGAGAAGGATCTCACTCAATCTGTTGGCAAACTTGATATTGCTCTCCGATGTATAGCAACCCTCGAATATGGTGTTCAACTCCCCGCAGTATACCGGCAGATCGGCGGGCAGGTTCTGCTCCACGGCTGTAAAGTAGCCGTCAGTCGTCGACAGGCGGATGGTGGGGTATACAGGCCAGGCCATCATATCGCATGCCTGGCTGAGATCACGGCGCGTCGGCCCGCCGCCGTGATCACCTACCCCATACAGATGTAAGAAATCCTTCAGCCCGGTCTCTTTGACGTAATCCAGCATATGCGGAGTTATCAGCCCGGCCTCCATCTTACTGTTGTACCATGCTTTATCGAGAAACAAGAGAACTCTGGCCCCATCCGGGCCTTCCCACCATGTCAGCCATCGCTGTGGGCCGGTGCGGCAGTGGTAATATCGTGTAACCCCTCCTCTTGCCAGGATGGAGGGCACCGTATGCGCATGGCCAAAGGTATCCGGCTCCCAAGTAACCTTTACTGCATCATAAGGAATCCCAAACTTCTCTTTGAAGTAGCGTCTAGTATAAAGCATATGCCGGCAGAGAGATTCACCGGAGGCCAGGTTCTTATCCCCTTCCACCCACATGCTTGCAGTCGTTTCCCATCTTCCTTCCGCCAGGCGCTGCTTTATCATCTCGAATACTTCCGGACAGTATTCTTCCATGGCGGCGTATACGGATGCCTGACTCTGTGAAAACACGAACTCCGGGAATTCATCCATCAGACGGTTTACGGTAATGAAAGTATCATGGCAGACGCCGATAGTCTCCGGCCATGTCCACAGCCAGTTCATATCTATGTGCGCATGCCCCACGCAATGCGCCGTGTACTCCTTAGCCGCTTCACCGATAGGTGCCATGATTGCCTCTGCACCTGAAACGGCTGATGCAATATCGGCAGTCGCTTTTTCTCTTAAAAGCTCTGCCGCTTTCAGGATTAATCCCTGCCATTCGGTCTTCTTGTCGGGAAACAACCCGGCAAAGCCTGATGCAAAATCTATTTCTGCGCGTATTCGCTCAAGTAGTCCGGCATCCCCTGGTGTACCAACGTCTTGTAAACTCTTATGCAATGATTCGGCAAATTTCATTTCTTGCTCCTGTCCGGTAATTTATCTACTTTGAGCTATACACCTACAGCGTACACAGTTCCGTCTGTAATCTCAAATCTTACCGACAAAGCATCATAGCGATACTCCTGCACAGTCTTGTTTCTCCATTTAAGTATATGCTTCCTGTTGTCTCCGCTTATCGGAATGAAATCCTCACGACGGTATCCCTCAAGGGGGATGCCGAACGGATCACACAGTTCCGCCCGGATATGACCCCGGATATCGGCGTCAATCGTTATTTCAGGGCTGGTAAGGATAAATGGCTTGGTAAGCATAAATGCCGCATGCTTGTCCGTATGAAGCCCCATAAAGCGGCGTTTACCGAATCTGGCCAACCCGGTACCGAATCTATGCTCCCCCTGGTAATTATGTAGGGCAGATCCCCCTCTATACATCAATATCCAGTCATCTCCTGCATCAATCAAGTCGCTGGAGGCATATATACTGCACGAATCGAAGCTGCGTTCATTACCTCTTGATATAAAAGGAGACCGCATGAGCCTCTGCCATAAAACGCCGTCACGGCTGAAAGCAAGCTGAAGATCCATCGTCTGGTCTACGATTTCATAATCACCCACAAAGCCGATATGCCATCCATCCTGCTTGTGCACGGACATATAGTAAAACTGCTGATCCATCGGGTCCAGTTCGTCCGGCACCAGAACCAGCCGTGGCTCCGAAAATGAAAGACCGTCACGGCTGGTTCTGACGGATATGGCCCTCAGCAGCGATTCTGCGTTATCCCGCCCCTCACGCCTTGGGCTGCCTTCCGGGTTAGAAAGCAGAAATACTGTGTACATGGTATACTCTTCTCGCTCCTCAGAGTAATAAACGTATGTGGCATCATTGGAACGCAGACTCTTCAGCCGCATCATCTGATCGGCAGGAAGTACAGGATGTTCCATTGAAGCAAAGTCCATGGGGACAAGGCCTGCTTCCCAGCCCCAGCGCCCGAACTCGCAGGGATGGTAGAGCGCCGGCGCATCAAAATCCCTAAGCGTAAAGCTGTATCCATCCGTACTGTCCGCCACAAGATAGCGTACGACAGCATAACTGCCTTTGCGACCATGGAACCATGCGTACATCCTGTATGTTCCACCGTTCAGGCGAACCACCTGCGGCTGGATAAACATACCCTTAAAGTCATCCGGGATGTTCTCCATTCTGACACGACCCGGCGTGATCTGAGGATTCTGATAAAAGTTAAGGGGGACTTGATGCCAGTTCAATCCGTCGGAACTCTCGCATACAACCACACCGCCGCTGGCTATAAGGCTGAATATATCTACGCTTCTCCTGAAAACGCTGAAATAAGCGCGATAGCCCCCGCCATCCAAGGGCATAACGGTTCCCGCAAAAAGGTCATAGTTATACGGGGAATCGGGATCGTCTCCACCCATTATCGCACCCAGCTTGGTCACAGGCCCGGGTACCCTTACCAGGTCGGATTTATGTGCTATATGTTCATCGTCAAAGAAATACAGGTACATTTTATCTCCTTCCGCCGTACCATCCGTCAAAGGTTCTGTCAATCTGTTCCCTGCCATTGTATCACCACCGCCATAAAGCCTGAGCGATCCCTGAGCAGATCCCTGTAAACGGAGCAGACTTCGCTATA